>DATHQQ010000697.1:0-3018 GCA_035482595.1 Verrucomicrobiia bacterium | reverse complement strand
TCTCCTGGCGCGCGTTGTCGGTGCCGGCGATGGCGAAGAGCGGCGTGTTGAAATTGACCCCGGCATTGTTGACCAGGAGGGTCACGTCCGCGCAGGCCTTGGCCGCCGCCGCGACCGCCGCCGGCTTGGTGATGTCGATCTCGATGGGGATCAGCTTCTTCGGCGAAACCGCGATCAGCTTGGCGATCTTCGCCTTGTCGCGTGTCCCGCAATAGATCTTGGCAGCGCCGCCGGCGATGAGGGTCTTCACCGTCTCGGGCCCGATGCCGCGGCTGGTGCCGGTCACCAGCGCCACCGCGCCCTTCACTGCCGTCTTGCGGCCGCCCCCGGCGAAGCGCGCGACATTGGCCTTGGCGGCGCTCAGCAGGAAATCCTGGTCATTGCCCAGCACCATCCACTGGAAGCCCTGGCGCAGGCGGTCGAGCGCGATGGCCGTGTGATAGGTGAACAGACCGCAGGGCGTCTTTGCCTTGCGGCAGGCCGCCAGGATCGACTGCACCGCCTGCTCGAATTTCGGGCCGTTGTCGGGGAAGGTGCCGAGCGCGATCGACAGATCCCCGGTGCCGATGAAGACGAGATCCACCCCCGGCACGGCCGCGATGGCGGCGGCATTCTTCAGCCCCGCCACGGTCTCGATCATGACGCCCAGCAGCAGGCTGCGATTGGCCGCGGCGGCATAGGGCTTGAAATCGAGCATGGGGCGGACCCCGCCGGCGGAGCGCCGTCCCAGCGGGGGGTATTTGGCCGCCTGGACAATGGCCTTGGCCTGGGCCGCCGTCTCGACCAAAGGCACGATGACGCCGGTGGCCCCCAAATCATAGGCCTCTCCGATCGCCTCAGCAGTGTCATTGGCAATGCGCACCACGGGCTCGCTCTTGCCGCGGATAGCGGCGAAGGCGTTGTAGAGGTTCTGTTTGTCCCAGAGCCCATGCTGGGTATCGAACATGATGGCGTCGGGCCGCGCCTCGGCCATGACCTCGGCCGCCGCGACGGATCCCAGCGCCATCCAATGGCAGTTGACGGCCCCGCCGGCGGCAAGGCGCTGGAGCAACGGATTCTGGTCGGTCATGACGCTTCCCCCTGATGGGTAGGTTTTAGGGGATCAGCGCGGGCCGCGCAATTCGATCGGCAGACGACGCGCCGGATGTCACCCCGGCGCCGATTGGGCCATCAGGGAATAGGCGGCGGCGACGATGCCGATGTAGCGCTGATTGACGCTGGCGTTCTTGCGGATGCCGACGTAGCGCCCGGCGACGGCAGCGATGACCTCGTCCAGGGTCGTCTTCTTGGCTGCCACGGCGTCCTGGGCGTATCGGGCCACCAATCGAGAGGCGACCGACAGGCTGCCGCATTCGCTGCCCAGCGAATCGAGGATGGCGGCGTCGGTCGCCGTGGGATCGATCTCGCGCATCGCGCTGGGTCGGATCTGCGCCGGACCCAGCGAGATGTCCGGCAGCCCGCCGGTCAGGCCGTAGATCCCAAGCGCGTAGAGCCGCTCGATGAAGCGCCGCACCGCGGTCCGGTTGTACTGCTCCGCCGCGACCAGCGCCAAGGCCAGGTTGCCGACATCCAGCGCTTCCTCCCCGCCCAGCGGGATCTTCCCAGGGATCGCCGGACCCATGCCCTCGCAAGGCGGCTTCTGGATGGCGACGGAATAGGGCGAGCCCGTATCGGCCACGAAGCCGGCGGCGAGGAGGCTGGCGTAGCCCAGCCGGCTTTGCAGAGATTGCTGGCCCTCCAGGGTGGTCCACTGGCTGTCGCCGGCGCGATAGACATCCGGGTTATAGGGCGCCAGCAGGCAGACGGTGAGGAAGACGAGGAGAAGGAGGGCGAGGGGAAAAAAGAAGGAGGCGATCCCGCCCATCCGCCGTCCGAGGAGGACCGACCTCACGATCCGGCCTCAGCCCGCGATGAGGCTGGCGGGATTGCTGAGGAAATGCCCGTAGAAGGCCGCGATCCCGGTCGATGCGGAGGCGATGAGCGCCGCTCTGACGGCATCGATCCACTGCACCCCGGCAATGGCCCGGCCCGCCTCGCCGGCCGGCAGGTAACGCCGGTACTGGATCTTGCCGAGATAGACACCCAGGAGAGCGAAATAGCCGTAGGAAACGAAATAGAGGAAATAGATCAGCAGGAAGGACAGCCTGAACCGGTAGTACTCCGGCTGCACGAGCACGTCCCAATATTCGATCATGGGCCAGGTCTGCAGGACTGCGGCCGACACACCCGCCGCCACCGCCGTGTATTCCGACTGCCGGCCGATGTAGCGGTAGTAAGCAAGGAGGCTGCGCCGGCTCGTGGTGCCTTTCAGCATCCAATAGAAGGGAAGGGTGAAGAGCACATAGCCGACGACCAGCGGTATGAGCAGCTTGATCGTCAGGCTCAGCCAGGCGGAATTCGACATGTCGTCGAAGAGGAAGGACGAGAAGGAGAAGTACATCTTGAAAGGCGTGAGATAGCTCGAAAGCTTCGTCAGCAGGACGATGAGGGCGATGCCGATGACCAGGCCTTCCCAGTTGATGCTCTTGAGGTTCTCATTGCGGTGCATGTGGTCCTGCGGATCGGCTGCAATCGGGAAAATCGGCGAGGCGATGCCCACGGGGCAGATTCCTCGGCTCCCGCGTGATGACTAGGCCCGTTCAGTTAAGGAAGCGTGAAACAGAGGCCGGCCGGCAACCTGACTAATTGTTGCGGGAGCCGGAGGGGGGCGGCGCGCTGATCGTTTTGGCGCCGAGGGAGGCGGCCGCCGCCGCTCCCAGTGCGTTCTGCAGCACGAAATCGATCGGCGTGCCGTCTTCGAAGGAGCGGAACATGACGGGAATTCCGGCGCTGTCGAGCCAGACGTCTTCGCGATTGAGGCCCGTCACGATAAAATGCCGGACCGAGACCGGAGTGCCGTCTAGGGAGATCGTCACGAGCTCGCCGCCGGAGACTTGCGCGTCCCTGATCCTGCCGGTGGAGGGGTAGACCAGGGTGCCCCGCCCGGTCTCCTTGAGGAGCCAGGGAGAGGAGGGAGCG
>DATHQQ010000696.1:0-5465 GCA_035482595.1 Verrucomicrobiia bacterium | reverse complement strand
CCTCACCGAGACGCGCAAGCCCGCCCCGGTACTGCCCATGCCGCGGCTCTCGCTGCCGGCCGGCGAGACCATGTCAACGCAAGAAGGCTTCGGCCGGCTGATGCTGGAGCTGGCCAAATCCGGCGCTCCGCTGGCCGAGCGCGTGGTCACCACCTCGCCCGACGTCACCGTGTCCACCAATCTGGGTGGCTGGGTCAATCAAGTCGGCCTCTTCGCCCATACGCCGCATTCCGATGTCTTCCGCGACCGCAAGCTGCTCTCGGCCCAGAAATGGGTGCGCTCGCTGGAGGGCCGGCATATCGAGCTCGGCATCGCCGAGAACAATCTATTCCTGCTGCTGGCGGCACTCGGCCTGGCCGAGCCGCTGTTCGGCCAGCGGCTGCTGCCCGTGGGTACGGTCTATGATCCCTTCATCTCCCGCGGCCTCGATGCTTTGAACTATGCATGTTACCAGGATGCGCGGTTCCTGCTGGTGGCTACGCCCTCGGGCATTACGCTGGCGCCGGAGGGCGGCGCCCATCAATCGATCATCGCCCCGCTGATCGGCCTCGGCCAGCCGGGGCTCACCATGTTCGAGCCCGCCTTCGTCGATGAGCTGGCCGCGATCCTCAGCTGGTCCTTCGATCATCTGCAGCAAGAGGAAGGCGGGGGCTCGGTCTATCTCCGGCTCTCGACCCGGCCCATCGAGCAGCCCAAGCGCGCCCTGGACGCGGCCCTGGTGACCGCCGGCGCCTATTGGTTGCGCGAGCCCGCGCCGGGCGCGGAGATCGCCGTCGTCGCCGCCGGCGCCGTGCTGCCCGAGGCCATCGAGGCCGTGGCCAGGTTGGGCGAGCGCCACGCCAAGATCGGGCTTCTCGCCGTCACCTCCGCCGACCGGCTTCACGCCGGCTGGCTGGCCGAGCCCGGCGGATCAGCCATCGATCGCCTGCTGGCCCCGCTCGCCCGGGATGCGGTGCTGGCGACCGTCATCGACGGCCATCCCGCGACCCTCTCCTGGATCGGGGCGGTGCGCGGCCAGCGGATCGCCCCGCTCGGCGTCGACCGCTTCGGCCAGTCGGGCGACATTCCGGACCTCTATGGCTATTACGGCCTCGATGCCGAGGCCATCGCCGCGGCGGTGGAGAGGACGCTCCGCCGTCCCCGCTAGCACCGGCGGCGGACCGGTGCTGGGTGCCGAAGTCGGCGTGGGCTGCGGCATCAGTCTGGCTTGAGCGGCCCCGCTCAGCGCTTACGTGATTCTCTCTGGTAAATCCGGCCTTTGCGTCAGGGCCGAACCGCCGGAACTTCCCGCGTCGAGCCCGGTTGCACTAGTCCAAGGTTGGGTTAGCATGTGTTGGGGATCGTCCGAGTCGGGCGATGGGGGTGCCGGCAAGGGGGTCGGCAAGAGACGATGTTCTATAACGCCTATCAGGCGCAATCCGATCTGATGCAGCCGATCAGCGCCCTGGCGCGCTCGGCGTTGGCCGGCTACCGTTTCTGGTCCGGGATATCCTGGAGCGGACTCGCGGAGACCAGCCCTTGGCGCCATCTCGCCGCGAGCTGGGAGATGCTCGGCCGCGCCAAGCTCGGCCATGAGCGGCCCTCCTTTGGCATCACCTCCGTCGAGCTGGTGAGGGCGAAGGGTGCGCGGCGCCAAACGGCGGTGTCCGAGGAAAAGATTCTCGTCACCCCCTTCGCCACCTTGCTCCGCTTCCGTAAGGCCGCTTCTGTCACCCAGCCGCGGGTGCTGGTGGTGGCGCCGCTCTCAGGCCATTTCGCGACCCTGCTGCGCAACACGGTCAAGACCCTGCTGCCCGAGCATGACGTCTTCATCACCGATTGGCACAACGCCCGCGACATATCGCCGGAAGCCGGGCGCTTCGGCCTCGATGAATATGTCGATCATCTCTTCCGCTTTTTCGAGGCGATGGGACCCGGCGCCCATGTGCTCGCTGTCTGCCAGCCCTGCGTGCAGGTGCTCTCCGCCGTGGCGCTGATGGCCGAGGACAAGCATCTCTGCCTGCCGCGGAGCATGACCCTGATGGCCGGGCCCGTCGACACGCGGGTCAATCCGACCAAGGTGAACGAGCTTGCCTATCACCGCCCGCTCGCGTGGTTCGAGCGGCAGGTCATCGCCCCCGTTCCGGCCGGCAATGCCGGGGCCGGGCGGCTGGTCTATCCCGGCTTCGCGCAGCTCTCGGCCTTCATGTCCATGAACATCGAGCGTCATGCGACGGCCCATCGCGATCTCTATCGCCATCTCGCGCGCGGCGAATGGGCCAAGGCCCAGGCGCTTACGAGCTTCTACGACGAGTACTTCTCCGTGCTTGATCTCCCGGCCGAGTTCTTCCTCGAGACTGTGCGCGATGTGTTCCAGGAAGCGCTGCTGGCGGAGGGCCGGCTCACCTATCGCGGCCGCCGCATCGACCTCTCCAAGATCAAGAACACAAGGCTGCTGACGGTGGAGGGCGAGCGCGACGACATCTGCTCCGTCGGCCAGACCGCCGCAGCCCAGGGACTCTGCACCGGCTTGGCGCCGGCGCGGAAGCGCCACCATCTGCAGCCCGGCGTCGGCCATTACGGTGTCTTCAGCGGCAAGCGCTGGGAGGCGGAGATTTATCCCGTTTTCCGCGATTTGGTGCGGGCGAGCAGCTAGGATCAGGCCCTCTATCGCCGGGCCCGTTCTTTGGCGCGGCGCTCGATCCATTCGATTGCAACAAATCCCATGCTATTCCGTCACCTCGGCTCGATGCCGGGCCGGGGTCATAGCGGAGCGCGCAGAATGCAGGAAATCGGCCAAGACTTGATCGTCCGTACCTCCACGGAGGTGGATGTGCCGGCGATGATCGATATCTACAGCCATCATGTTCAGCGCGGCCTCGGCGAATACGAGTTCGAGGAGATGCATCCGGAAGACATCAAGCGCCGGCGCAAGAACATGCTGAAGCGCCGGCTGCCCCATCTGGTGGCCGAACGCGCCGGGACGATCGTGGGATATGCCTATGCCGTGCCCTTCCGCAAGCGGCCCGCCTATCGCTATGCGGTCAAGCATTCGATCTATGTCCATAAGGACCATCTGCATTCCGGCATCGGCCGGCGTTTGCTGCCGGCCCTGATCGAGGCCTGCGCCGCGGCCGGCTTTCGCCAGATGATCGCCTATATCGATGTCGCCAACCTGCCCTCGATCCAGCTGCACGAAGCCCATAGCTTCCGCCGGGTCGGCGTGCTCGAGGCCGTGGGATTCAAGTTCGGCCGCTGGACCGACAGCCTGCTGATGCAGCGGGCGTTGGGTGCCGGCGGGACCGCGCCGCCGGCGGATGTGTGAGGGAGGATAGATAACCCCTCTTCCGTCATTCCCGCGAAAACGCTAGGGCATATACATATCCCGCTGATCGGCGGCGATCCTTTCTTCCCCCGCCCCCTGCAGGCCGATCACTCTTGATCGGCCTGCGCTTTGAGGGGGGCGGGCCGGGGTGGGGGTGGCCGCATACTCAAACCGCAGCACAGGCTAAATGTGTGGTCATCATGATCCGCGGACGCGGATCCGCATAAGTTTGCGCGGCATCATTTGCATTGATGAGAATACGGCCACCCCCACCCCGACCCTCCCCCCTCAAAGCGCGGGCCTAACGGCCCGCAGGGGGAGGGGGAAGAAAGAAGCGGCGGCGATCGATATACATGCCCTAACGAAAGCGGGAATGACGACTAAGAGTGCACCGCGCCCTTCCGGCGTGAGGCGGGCTTTGAAGCGCCCCAACGCAGGCCATCCATGAGCAGCGCGACGAGGCGCCGGGAGCGGTCCTGCCAGTCCGGGGCGGCCGGGGCCGAATAGATGCCGAAGAGGGCGTGGAGGATGTCGGAGCTTTCGACATCGGCGCGAATCGATCCGTCGGCAATGGCCGCATCGACCAGGCGCTGCAGGGCGAGCGGGACCATGCCGGAAGTCTCGGCGAAGAACTCCGAGTTCCGGTCGAAAAGAATGCGCAGACTGTTTGCCATGCCGCGCTTGGCGGCGATATAGCCGACGAAGCGCTGCATCCATTCCGCCAGGGCGAGATCCGGCGGATGCCGGCGCGCCAGATCGTCGGCCGCCGCGGAAAGCGCTTCGACCTCGCGGCGATAGACGACCTCGACGAGATGCTCCCGCGTGGGGAAGTGCCGGTACAAAGTGCCGATACCGACACCGGCCCGCCGCGCGATCTCCTCGAGGGAGGCGTCGATTCCATCCTCGGCAAAGACCGCGGCGGCGACCTCCAGCAGCTTGTCCCGATTACGGCGCGCATCGGCGCGCAGGCGCTTGACCGGGCGACGGGGCGAGGCCTCTTTGCGTTTGGCCGGAACTTTGACAGCCGACAATGGAACTCCCAGCGAGGGTGGGGACTTGAACCGCCGGCGGCGAGCCCCTATCTCAGAAACGGAGGCGCCTCCGATTATGTTCCCGGGGTGCCTTCACGCCAATATCGTATCACGCGCTGCGCCTGCCTAGCCCAGTCTTTCCCGCCCATAGCGGAGCCGCACAGCTATGCCGAAGCCAACCCCCACACATCTCCATATCAACGGCCGGGCGCATGAGCTCGCGCTGGAGTCCCGCGTCACCTTGCTCGACGCCTTGCGCGACCATCTCGGTCTCAACGGCACCAAGAAGGGCTGCGACCAGGGCCAATGCGGCGCCTGCACCGTCCATGTCGACGGCGTCCGGGTGCTCGCCTGCCTGACCCTGGCCGCACAAGTGGAGGGCCGCGAGATCACCACCATCGAGGGCCTCGCCCAGCCGGGCGGCGAGCTGCATCCCGTGCAGGCGGCCTTCCTGGAGCAGGACGGCTTCCAATGCGGCTATTGCACGCCGGGGCAGATCATGTCGGCGGTCGCCTGCATCCGCGAAGGCCATGCCGGATCGGATGCGGAGATCCGCGAATACATGTCGGGCAATCTCTGCCGCTGCGGCGCCTATCCGCATATCGTCGCGGCGGTGCGCCAGGCCGCGGAGGTCGCCCGATGAGGAATTTCTCCTATCATCGCGCCGCCTCCGCCGAGGAAGCCCGGCGCGAGGCCGGCGCAGCAGGCGCCTTGCTGCTCGCCGGGGGCACGACCTTGCTCGATCTCGCCAAATGCGGCGTCGCCGAGCCCGACAAGGTCGTCGACATCACGCATCTCAAGGGGCTGGATGCGATCCGCGTGACTGCCGAAGGCGCCTTCATCGGGGCGCTGGCGAAGATGAGCCGCGTCGCCGAGGACTCCGGGATCAAGGGCCAATTCCCCGCCGTCTCGGAAGCGCTGTGGCAGGCGGCCTCCGCTCAGATCCGCAACATGGCGAGCATGGGCGGCAATTTGATGCAGCGCACTCGCTGCGCCTATTTCCGCGACCCCGCCACCTTTCCCGCCTGCAACAAGCGCAAACCCGGCTCCGGCTGCTCGGCCATGGGCGGCGTCAATCGTGGGCATGCGGTTCTCGGGATCAGCGATTCCTGCATCGCCACATATCCCGG
>DATHQQ010000695.1:0-2077 GCA_035482595.1 Verrucomicrobiia bacterium | reverse complement strand
ACGATCGAGCGCGACATGGCCGGCATGGCGAAAATCCATGAGATGACGCCGGTCCAGGTGCGCGAGATGTTCGAAGGCGTGGCCCCCTTCTGGAATGAGGGCGGCCCGCAGGTCCCCTGGATTGCGCGGGAGATTCCGGGTCCCCATGGGCCCATCCCCGCCCGTCACTACGATCCCGGCGCACCCGCGGGATCGCCTTGCCTCATCTTCATCCATGGCGGTGGCTGGGTCATCGGCAGCAGCCGGATGTATGACGGCGTCTGCCGCCGGCTCGCCCATTACGCGGGCGTTCCCGTCATCTCCCTCGACTACCGGCTGGCGCCCGAGAATAAATTCCCGGTGCCGCTGGAGGATTGCCTGGCGGCGGTCCGCTGGATCGCCGGTCATGGGGCGGCGCTCGGCGTCGACGGCACGAGGCTGGCCGTTGCCGGCGACTCCGCGGGGGGCAATCTGTCGCTGGCCGTGGCCATGGGGCTTCGCGACGGGGGCGGTCCCAAGCTGAAGGCGGCCGCCCTGATCTATGGCGCTTTCGGCGCCGATCCCGACACGGAATCCTATCGCACCTACGGC
The DNA here is from genome assembly GCA_035482595.1 of Verrucomicrobiia bacterium. Classification (GTDB taxonomy): domain Bacteria; phylum Pseudomonadota; class Alphaproteobacteria; order Dongiales; family Dongiaceae; genus DASXQK01. The sequence continues at coordinate 1,507 of DATHQQ010000695.1, read as the reverse complement.
ACCGACCAGTATCTGCTGTCGCGCGCGGACATGATCTGGTTCTGGAACCACTATCTGCGCAGCGAGGCGGACAAGCTGGATCCCCGCGCCGTTCCGCTTCTCGGCCGCTTCGAGAACCTGCCGCCGCTCTTCGTCTCCGGCGCCGAGTTCGATCCCTTGCTCGACGACAGCCGCCACCTGGTCGAGTTGCTGAAGGCCGCCGGCGCGCCACATGACTGGGCGTTCTGGCCCGGGGTCGTCCATGGCTGCATCGACATGGCCAGACTGCTGGAGCCGGCCGAGGGCTTCCTGCGGGACACCGCCCTCTGGATCAAAGACAAGCTGCAAGCCTAAGACATTCAAGGAAAAGAGGAGCTGCTCGATGAGGTTCAAGGACAAGGTCGCGCTGGTCACGGGCGGCAATTCCGGAATCGGCCGCGGCATCGTTCGCCGCTTCGTGAAGGAAGGGGCGCGGGTCGCGCTTGCCGGCCGCGACAAGGCCAAGGGCGCCGACACCCTGGCGGAGATGAAAGGCTTGGGCGCCGATGCGGAATTCTTCCCCATCGACCTCGGCGTCGAGGCGGATGTCCGCGCGATGGTCGAGGCGGTGGTCAAGCGGTTCGGACGGCTGGATGTGGTGGTGAACAATGCCGGCGGCGGCTCGCGCAAGGCCGGGGTGCTGCCCGATGATCCGCCGGGAACGCGCCTGCATAAGGTGATGGCCTCGAATCTGAACGCGGCCTACTACGTCGCATCCTATGCCATGCCGCATCTCGCCAAGGCCGGCCATGGCGCCATCGTCAATATCTCCTCCACCGCCACCTTCCACGGCACCTGGGGCAATTACGGCGTCGTGAAGGCCGCGGTGGAAGGCCTCACCCGCTCGCTCGCCGTCGAGGGCGCGCCCCATGGCGTGCGGGCGAACAGCGTCTCCCCCGGCTGGATCGACACCGATGCCGTCAATACGACCTCCGACAAGAGCTGGCAGAAGGAGGTCTCTCTTTTCGGGCGCAGCGGAACCCCCGACGAGATCGCCGCCGCGGTCTGCTTCCTGGCGAGCCCGGAGGCGTCCTTCATCACCGGCACCACCCTCATCGTCGATGGCGGGCTGGTGATCACCGACTACTCGTCCCTGCCCTGGCTGAAGACGATCAACACGGGCGCCATGTTCGGCGGGACGATGGATATTTAGCCGAGCATGGGGCGATAAAGCGTTCTAACTCAAACATAGTTCCGTCACCCCCGCGAACGCGGGGGTCCAGGGTCGCAGGCTGTGCCGGTTGCCCTGGATTCCCGCTTTCGCGGGAAATGACGGAGGAAGAGATTGCGAGGCGCTGCTCGAGGTCTCAGTGCGCCCCTAGGTAATCCCGCTTGCCGACCTCGACACCATTGTGGCGCAGGATGTCGTAGGCGGTCGTGATATGGAAATATAGGTTCGGCAGGGCGAAATTCAGCAGGAACTCCTGGCCCGTGAACTTCATGGGCTGGCCGCCGATGGGGAGGGTGATCTCCCGGGTTTCGCAGCCGT
>DATHQQ010000694.1:0-7425 GCA_035482595.1 Verrucomicrobiia bacterium | reverse complement strand
TCATGCGGCCTTCCCCAGATAGGCTGTCTGCACGCGCTCGTCGGCGGCGATCTCCGCCGGCGTGCCCTCGGCCAGCACCGCACCTTCCATCAGCACCATGATGCGGTCGGCGAGATGGAAGATCACGCGCATGTCGTGCTCGATCAGGACGATCGCCAGCTTCTGGTCCTTGTGCAGCCGGCGGATCAGCCGCGTGATGTCATAGGTCTCCTGATCGCCCATGCCCGCGGTCGGCTCGTCCAGCAGCAGCAGGCGCGGCTTCAGCGCCAGGGACATCATGATCTCGGTGGCGCGCTGATCCCCATGGGGCAGCTCGCCCACCAGCCGGTCCGACTTCGCCGCCAGCCCGCCCATCTCCATCAGCTCGAAGACGCGCGCTTCCACCTCCTGCGAGGCCGTGCTCGATAGGTAGGGGCGCAGGCGAAAGCCGCTCGCGACCTCGACCGGGATGCGCAGATTCTCTCGCACGCTGAGCTCGGGGAAGATCTCGGTGATCTGGAAGGTCCGCGCCATGCCCCTGGCGACACGCCGATGGGCCGGCAGCTTGGTGATTTCCCGGCCGTCGAGCAGGATCTGCCCCGATGTCGGTGGAAAAAATCCGCTGATCAGATTGAAGAAGGTGGTCTTGCCGGCACCGTTCGGGCCGATCACGGCGCGCAGCTCTCCAGGCTCGACCGTGAGGGAGACGTCGTTGACGGCGATCAAGCTGCCGAAATGCCGTGAGACGTGCTGCACCTGGAGCAAGGTCACGAGGACACCTTGCGCCGGATGATGCCGAGCACGCCGCGGGGGAAGAACAGCACCACCAGCACGAAGAACAGCCCGATGAAGGACATCCAGTTCTCGGTCTGGCTCGAGATGTAGTCCTGTAGCACGACGAAGATCGCCGCGCCGATCAGCGGACCCCAGAAGGAGCGCATGCCGCCCAGCACCGCCATGATGACGAAATTTCCCGACATGTCCCAGCGCAGCGCGCGCGGATCGGTAAAGTTGTTGAGCAGCGCGTAGAGCGTGCCGGCCAGGCTGACGAAGAGGCAGGAGATCACGAAGGAGAGCCAGATGTGAAACTCGATCGGAATCCCGAGGAAGCGCGCCCGGCGCTCGTTCTCGCGGATCGCCAGCAGGCTGCGCCCGAAGGGTGAGCGCAATAGCAGCGCCATCACCCCGACGGCGAGCGCGAAGAGCGCCAGCACCAGGTAGTAGAAGGCCTTGTCGTTGCCGAGGATGTCGATCTGGGTGAAGCCGAGATCCAGCGGCTGGCGCCGCCACCCGCCCAGCCCGTCATCGCCGCCGGTGACATCGTTCCAGCGGAAGGCAATGAAGAAGAAGACCTGGCCGAAGGCGATGGTGACCATGGCGAAATAGACGCCGCGCAGGCGCACGATCAGGGCGCCGATGATGGCCGCGGCGACGGTGCCGACCAGCACGCCGATGAGGATGCCCAGCGAGGTGCTGGGGACGATGTATTTGATGGTCATGCCCACGCCATAGGCGCCGAGGCCGAAATAGGCGGCATGGCCGAAGGAGAGCACGCCCGTGAAACCCAGCAGGAAATTGAGCGACATGGCCGCGAGCGCCATCACCAGCACGCGGGTGCCGAGCTCCTGATAGCCGCCGACCCACGGCATCCAGAAGGGCAGCGCCAGCAGCAGGATCCAGATCAGGGCCGCCGCGGAACGCTTGTTGATCTCCATCATTGCAACCGTCCTTCCTCGCCCAGCAGTCCGCGCGGGCGAATCAGCAGGACGAGGGCCATCATGACGTAGATCACCGCCTCCGAGGCGGAGGAGAAGAAGACGGTGACGACACCGGAGGCGACGCCGATCAGGAGCCCGCCCAGCAGCGTTCCGGGCAGGCTGCCCAGCCCGCCGACGATGATGGCGACGAAGCTCGGCATGATGAGGGAAGTCCCGATGGTGGGTTGGAGGCCGAGCATGCCCGCGGCGAGCACGCCGGCGAGTCCGGCGAGATAGATGCCGAGGCCGAAGTTGAGGCTGCGCAGCAGGCGCACGTTGACGCCCAGGACGGAGACGGTATCGAGGTCGAGGGTTCCGGCGCGGATGCGCATGCCGAGGCGCGTCCGGCTGAGGATCAGGAACAATCCGACCACCGCGACGACGACCAGCAGCACCATGAACATGCGATAGCCGGTCACGAAGAAGAATTGGCCGCTGAGCGGCGTATTGAGCCAGGCCGGGACCGAATAGGGGAGGCTCTGCGGCCCCCAGATGAAGCGGGTACCGTCCTCGAGGATATAGGCCAGGCCGAAGGTCAGCAGCAGGCTGTACAGCGGGTCTCGACCGTAGAGCCGGCGGATCAGCACGCGCTCGACCGCCATGCCGACGAGGGCCGTCAGCAGGGGTGCGACGAGCAACGCGCCCCAGAAGCCGATATAGGGCATGAGGCTGTAGGCGAAATAGGCGCCCAGCGCCAGGAAGCCGCCATGGGCGAAATTGATCACGCCGCTGAGATTGAGGATCAGGGAGAGGCCGAGAGCCATCAACGCATAGAAGGCGCCGACGATCAGGCCGTTGAACAGATTGAAGAGGATGAGCTGCGTCATGCGGTGATCAGGCTGTCCTCAACTCTGCGCGCTCGCGCCGAATTTCTCTCTTCGTCGTCCCCGCGAAAGCGGGGACCCTGGCGCCGCAGATCCTGCCGGCTGCCCTGGATTCCCGCTTTTGCGGGAATGACGACGATAGAGGTAAGGGCCCGGACGCCGCGGAGAATGCGGCGCCGGGAGATGTCCGTGGCTCAGGCCGGCCATTTGATGTGGCAGCCGGTCGCCTCGACCGTGGGGGCGACATCGGTGCCCTTCACGACCTGGTCGACGTGGAACAGATCATCGGGCTCGGGGCCTTCGGCGACCGCATGGCCGACGAAGAGGGAGGGCATGAGTTGATGGTCCCCGGCGCGGTAGAAGGGCTCATTGGGCATCAGGGCGATCTCGGGCGGCAGCTTGAAGCCCTCCAGCGCCTTGGCGAGCTTCCCTGCCTCGAGAGTCTTCTCCTGATTGGCGATGAGCGCGCAGGTCCAGGCCGCCGTGAAGCCGAACCAATGGCGCGCCGTCGGCACCCTGCCGGTCTTGGTCTTTATGGCGGCGACGAATTCGGCGAGATGGGGCACGCCCGGCTGCTTCCAGTACCATTCGAAGACCCAGGTGCCGATTCGCGCCTCCGGCGGCAGGGCCTCGAGCACCTCGAGTTCCTGTTGTGCGCCGGCGATATGGAAGCGCTTGTCGAGGCCGAACTGCACCGCCTGCTTCAGCGAGTTGATCGCATCCTGGCCGGCGTTGAGGAAGATGATGACATCGGGATTGGCGGCCTGCGCCTGGATCAGATAAGAGGAGAAATCGGTGGTGCCGAGCGGCGTCAGCGCCACGCCGACCTCGGTGCCGCCGTATTGCTTGAGGCTCGCCTCGAAGCCCTGCTGCAGCGTATGGCCGAAGGCGTAGTCGGCGGTGATGAAGAACCACTTCTTGCCGAACTGGTCGAAGAGGGTCTTCGACACGGAATTGGTCTCCATGCGCGTCGTGTTGCAGACGCGGAAGACGTTCCAGTGGCAGTCCTTGCCGGTGACGGCATCGGTGTGGCCGCCCGTCACGATGAGGAGCGTGTTCAACTCGTTGGCCGCCTGGCCGAGGGCCAGCGCCATGGAGGAATTGACGTTGCCGAGAAGGAAGCTGACCTTGTCGCGGTCGATGAGCTTGCGCGCCTTCTGCACCGCCGTGCCGACGTCGCCGCTGGTCGAGTCTTCGACCAGCATCTGCACCTGACGGCCGAGAATCCCGCCTTTGCTGTTCATCTGCTCGATCGCGAGCTCGGCGCCGATCTGCTCGTTCTTGCCCAGCTCCGCATAGGTGCCGGTCAGCGGATCGTCGAAGCCGATCTTGATGGGCTCCTCGCCCCGCGCGTTGATGATGAAGGGCCCCGCCAGAGGTGCTGCCCCGAGGGCCAGCCCGGCCTTGAGCACGCTGCGGCGTCCGACGCCGCGAGTCGACAAGCGATGGAGCATCGATTCCTCCCTAATGTCCGGTTGTAATATTTACGTGAACTGCCGCGGCGCGATGCCCTCGGCCATCCATGGAGTCTGGACTTGGCGCCCGGTCGGTGCGAGGTGATCTCGCGTCGCCCATTGGCATTCCTCCCCTATCCTGCCCGCATGTGACTCTTGGAGGAGCATGCAACGGGCATGACCGCTACCGCAGTCCGGCACCCACTTCCCGGCATTCGAAGGCGAGTTCCCTCTGCGGCGTCGCGGTCTTGCGACAGTCGATCGATCTTCAATATCGACCCGGCAAGTCTTGCCGATTCACTTAGGTTTGGCTAGTGGCGCTGTCAACGAAGGGGCCGCCATAGCGCCGTTGGATTGAAAGAGTCGCTGCACAATAATTGTGCAGAACTGTGTTCCGGCGATCACGCAGAAATGCACCGTGCCGCGCAAACGAAAGCGCCGGACCCATGCGGGCCCGGCGCTTCGTCGGCGGGGGTAGAATGAAGACTAGGCTGGCGACTGCTCCGGGCCCTGCGGCGCGCGGCGGCTGCGATCGGCCATGAACTGGTCGAACTCCGATTTGTCCTTGGCCTGGCGGAGGCGCTCGAGGAAATCCTTGAACTCGCGCTCCTCTTCCTCCAGCCGGCGGATGGTCTCCTCGCGATAATCGTCAAAGGCGCGATTGCCGCTCGAGTAGCTGCTCTTGGCGCCGCCGCACCAGCGGCCCATGGCCTCGCGCATGCGGTCCTTGCCGTCATTGTGCCAGCGGCCGTAGCCGCCCTGCTTCCAACATCTCATGCGTCCACTCCATACAACATAAGCCAGGATTCCGAGGCCGATTGGCCAGTAGGCGAGGAAGCCCAGGATCATCAGGGCGATCCAGGCCGGCTTCCCCAAATCATCGAGCTTCGCGGTGATGCCCATCAGGGTCTCGCCTTCTCATGTTAATGTTTTTAACATTCACATAGATGGACCCAGCTCCGACGGCTGTCAAGATCCTTTGGGAAGATTCCTTTGCGGGCAATCCGGCGCTCTGAGCGCCTGGGTGCTAGCGGGGCGCAGCACCCTTGGTGCCGGGGAATCCCAGTCCGGCGAGATAGACCAGCACGCCTGCCTCCAGCAGTTCCTCCGGCGCCATGGGCAGCTTGCGGCGGGCAGCATCGCCGCGGCCGAAGAGCGAGGCAATGCCGTGGGAGAGGGCCCAGACATGGAGCGCCATCATCAGCGCCGGCGGCCGGCTGCCGGCCGGCAGCAGGCTGCACAATGTCTCCGAGGCCTTGCGCAGCACGGCGAAGGCGCGATCCCCCGCCTCGCGGAGCGCGGGATCGAGATCCATCGGCAGGCCGGCCTCGAACATCGCCGAATAATAGGCGGGCTCCTCGCGGGCAAAGGCGAGATAGGCCCGTCCCACCTGCTCGAAGGCCGTCATGGGATCCGGTTTGCCGTCCTTCCACGCCCGGCTGAGGGCGGCCTCGAAGAGCTCGAAGCCGCGGGCCGCGACATCGGCCATCAGCGCATCGCGATCGCGGAAGTGCCGATAAGGGGCGGCGGGGCTGACCCCGGCGGAGCGCGCCGCCTCGGCGAAGGTGAAGCCGGCAGGGCCCTTGGCGGCGATCAGTTCCAAGGCGGCGCGGATCAAGGCCTCGCGCAGATTTCCGTGATGATAGCTGCGGCGCTCCGAATCCCCTCGATCCCTGGACCAACTCATGTGAACAGGTCTTACATGAGTTGAGCCCGGGGTACAGCCTCAATGTTGAGGCATCGTCCGGCCCACGGCGTTGATATGCACCTGCTGGGGAAAGAACATGCCGGGGCGGCGGTCATAGCTGAAGAGGGTGATGATCCGGGTGCGATGGCCTATCACCGGGGTCACGCGATGCAGCGCCGGGACGGGAGTTGCAAAACCTACTCGTCCAGGTCCTCAAGCCGAACGACCACGCTGTCGCCGATCTCAAATTGGCCTGCCCGGTATTTACGCTCTATGATTTCGTGAACACGCGGTCGATTGCGAAGGTAGGCGGTTAGCATCACCTCCAGTCCGGATGGCGACTTGCCTTCCAGTGCGACTAGAACTGCTACCGCGATGCCACAACGGACGGGCACTCCCCCGGCGGTACCCGAGAAATACATCACACCTTGTTCAGGGTCATACACGAGGTTCAGGGTCATACACGAGGTTCGGGGTCATACACGAGCTGTTCGGGTTCAAAGATAGGCGCCATGGAGGCTTTCCAGAATGAGGATGAGTGCCGCATCGGGCGCGCGATCGGGACCAGTAGCGCCGAGGGCGCCGGCGAGTGCTGGTGAGCACCACGGCAAAACCGCGTGGGAACGCCGCCGGCCAAGGAGTTACAGCCAGCTTGTGGGATGGTGACAGATCCTTGGCGCGACGTTTGTCCCATGACACGCCTGGGGGACCAATCCCCGGCATGTCTACAACGTTCGCGAAGTAGGATTATTCCTCTCGGCCAGTGTCCTTTCGCGGATCGCCCTGGCGCTACCTGGAGGGCTTCAAAGTCGGAGATGCCCTCGGCGGTGAGTACGGCGATCTCGCCGTCGAGACCGTCGAGATAGGCTCGCCCGGGCACTATTGGCCGTAGCTAAGCTTGGATGCCATCGTCGCGGATTGCCTTCCCCTGTAGTGCATCAGACCAGCCCACCGGCTGTATCGGAATCCAAAAGGCACCTACACGCTCTAACGCTACAAGGGCGGATGTGGGGTCCGTCTGGAAAATGTCGGGGAATAAACCTCCCCGCCAACCGTTGATTAATCGCCCAGCAAGGCTGATCGCATCCATCACGGAACAATGGAGATAGAGCCAATGTCCGATCACCAGGAACTCGACCGGCAATCAGCCGAGAGTATACGCGACCGGGCTCGTATGCTTCTCGACCAGGCGGCTGAGGTGGATAACAACGAGGAGTTGAAACGGAAGCTCGCTCGACAGGCGTTCAGGCTGGTTCAAGAAGGGATAGCACTTATCCCGTTCATGGACGATGGCGAGGCTACATCTGTGAGACGACCCGACTACCCCCGCCGAATCCACGATGCGCCGACATCATAGCTCTCGGCCGAAGGTCGGCGGCACGAAGGCGAGAAAACTGACTCCAGACCCCGATCAGGGGATTGCCACACCCAAGGGCGACAGGTGGCATGCGATGCAAGAAGATTCGAGATGGGCGCGGTGCAATCGAGCGCGTTGCTAATACTTTCGGTGATAGCCGGTTGCTCCCCGCACCATTCTGTCTCAATAGCGGTGCAGCCGGTGCCGCCACCGGTGCCGATCCAGCGGACACTGATCGCGACGCCGCCGCCCTCTATGATACCGATACCGCCCTTGCCTGTATTGAAGCCGGGCACCGAGTATAGCTTGGCGGAGAGCGAGGCGCTGGCGCAGGCGCTGCCGTTGACAGACGTGTCCCAGCTAGTGG
>DATHQQ010000693.1:0-3136 GCA_035482595.1 Verrucomicrobiia bacterium | reverse complement strand
ATCCCGCCATCGCCAATGGCCATTGGATCGCCGGGGTGGAAGACGCGCTGGCCTTGGCGCGCGACGCCCTGCCCTCGGGGCCGGCACAAGCCTCGGTCCGGAAGCAGCTCGAAGCGGCGTTTACCGTCATGGACGGCGCCTTGGCCGCGGCGGCGGAGCCAGCTGGCGATCTTGCCCGCCAGCTGGCGACCCTGGCCCTCCAGGCCGATGGCGCGATCGACCTTGCCAAGAAACTCGCCGGCGAGGGTGGCGCGGGCATCCTCGATGACACGCTGATCTGGCTGCGGGCGCTGCGCGAATCGATCGGAAGCCACCAGCGTGATCTCGATGAGCTGATGCCGGCAGTAGCGCCTCTCGCGGAAGACGTCGCTGCCGCGCGGACGGCAGCGGAAGGTCCGGAAGCACCCGAGGTCACCGAAGATCTCCCCGCCGGCCGCCAGGCGCTGCAGCACCGTCTCCTGGCGCTGGCGGAGCTGGCCTCGACGGTCTCGGCGGAGATGGAATTCGGCTTTCTTCTGGACCCTGTGCGCCAGCTGCTCTCGATCGGCTTCCAGGTCGGCGAGGGCAGCCTGGATCCCAGCTGCTACGATCTGCTTGCCTCCGAGGCGCGTCTTGCGAGCTTCGTGGCCATCGCCAAGGGCGATGTGCCGACCCGGCATTGGTTCCGGCTCGGCCGCGCCGTGACCCCGGTAGATCGGGGCTCGGCGCTGATCTCCTGGTCCGGCTCGATGTTCGAATATCTGATGCCCTCGCTCGTCATGCGCGCCCCGACCGGCAGCCTGATCGAGGAGACGACCCGCCTGGTGGTGCGCCGGCAAATCAGCTATGGCGCCGAGCGCGGCGTGCCCTGGGGCGTCTCCGAATCCGCCTTCAACGCGCGCGATCTCGAATTCACCTATCAGTATTCGAACTTCGGCGTTCCGGGCCTGGGCCTGAAGCGCGGCCTGGGCCAGGATGTTGTCGTCGCTCCTTATGCGACCGGGCTGGCGGCCATGGTCGACCCGGCGGCGGCGGCGCGGAACTACGGCCGCCTGATGTCCGTCGGCGGGCGCGGCCGCTACGGCTGGTACGAGGCCTTGGATTACACCCCCTCGCGGGTGCCCGAGGGCGAGGAGGTGGCGATCGTCCGCGCCTATATGGCCCACCATCAGGGCATGACGGTGGTGGCCATCGCCAACGCCCTGCAGGACGGGATCATGCGGGCGCGCTTTCATGCCGAGCCGATGGTGCAGGCGACGGAGCTGCTGCTGCAGGAACGCCCCTCGCGCGACATCGTGGTCGCCCGCCCGCGGGCCGATGAGGTCAAGGCCGCGGCCCGGGTCCGTGAGCTGATCCCGCCCATGCTCCGGCGCTTCCGCTCGCCCCATGGCGCCGTTCCGCGCACGCATCTGCTGTCCAACGGCCGCTACAGCGTAATGGTCACCAATGCCGGCGCGGGCTACAGCCGCTGGCGCGACCTGGCCGTGACGCGATGGCGCGAGGATGCGACCCGCGATCCCTGGGGCTCCTTCGTCTTCCTGCGCGATACGGGCAGCGGCGAGGTCTGGTCGGCCGGCTACCAGCCCAGCGGGCGCGAGGCGGCCAGCTACGACGTCACCTTCTCCGAGGATCGGGTCGAATTCGTCCGGCGGGACGGCACCATCACGACCACCACCGTCATCGCCGTCTCACCCGAGGACGATGCCGAGGTTCGCCGCATCTCCATCGCCAACCAGGGCCACTTCCCGCGCGAGATCGAGCTCACCTCCTATGCCGAGCTGGTGCTGGCGCCGCAGGCTTCCGATGTGGCCCATCCGGCCTTCTCCAAGCTTTTCGTGCAAACGGAATTCGTCGCCGAAGCCGGCACGCTGCTGGCGACCCGGCGGCGGCGCTCGCCCGAGGAAACCGAGGTCTGGGCCGCCCATCTCGCCGTGGTCGAGGGCGAGACCGTCGGCGAGATGCAGTTCGAGACCGACCGGGCCCGCTTCATCGGACGCGGCCATGAGCTCCGTTCCTCGCAATCCATGAACGCCAGCCGGGCGCTCTCCAATACCACCGGCACGGTGCTCGATCCGGTCTTCAGCCTCCGCCACCGCGTTCTGGTCCCGCCGGGAACGACGGTGCGCGTCGCCTATTGGACCGTGGTCGCCCCGACGCGCCAGGAAGCCCTCGATCTGGCGGACCGGCATCACCAGCCCACGGCTTATGATCGCGCGGTGACCCTGGCCTGGACCCAGGCCCAGGTCCAGCTCCGCCATCTCGGCATCTCCGCCGACGAGGCCCATGTCTTCCAGCGCATCGCCAATCGGGTCCTCTACGCCGATCCGACCTTGCGGCCGTCGTCGGATGCGCTGCAGCGCAATCATTTCGGCCCCTCCATCCTGTGGCCCCATGGCATCTCGGGCGATCTGCCCATCGTTCTCGTGCGGATCGACGAGGTCGCCGATATGGAAATCGTGCGCCAGCTCTTCCGCGCCCATGAATATTGGCGGATGAAGCAGCTTGCCGTCGATCTCGTGATCCTGAACGAGCGGCCGCCCTCCTATGCCCAGGATCTTCAATCCGGCATCGAGGCCGCGGCGCGGATGAGCCAGACGCGGATGGGCGAGGGGGCTGGCGGGAAAGTTTTCATCCTGCGCTCCGATCTGGTGTCGGTCGACGCGCGCACGGCGCTCCAGTCGGTGGCGCGGGCGGTCTTGCTCAGCCGGCGCGGCAGCGTCGCCGAGCAGGTGAAGCGCCTGCGGGAGGTGGCGCCCAATACGGTGCCGCCCGCCCGCCGCCCAGCCTCCTACCGCGTGGCGGAGGCGACGCCGCGGCGGCCCGAGCTGGCGCATTTCAATGGGCTGGGCGGCTTCAGCCCCGACGGAAGGGAATATGTGACGATCCTTGGCCGGGGCCAGACCACGCCCGCGCCCTGGATCAATGTGATCGGCAATCCATCCTTCGGCTTCGAGGTCTCGGCCGAGGGCGGCTGCTACAGCTGGTCGGTCAACAGCCGGGAGAACCAGCTCACACCCTGGTCGAACGATCCCGTCATCGATCCGCCGGGCGAAGCGATCTATCTGCGCGACGAGGAGAACGGCGATGTCTGGAGCCCGACGGCGCTCCCCATCCGCGAGGAGACCTCGCCCTATATCGTCCGGCATGGCCAGGGCTA
>DATHQQ010000692.1:0-3965 GCA_035482595.1 Verrucomicrobiia bacterium | reverse complement strand
CCGCGGCCGTCTACGCCGGCCATGAATGGGCCCGCAGCCTCGATGCCCCGCCGCCCGCCGAGGTGCCCTTCCGCCGCCAGCTGACGGACCGCATCGCCGGCTGAGACTTCTACTCGTCGATGGTCCTGTGCGGATGGGAGGTCGGCTCGGCGCGGGGGTCGAGCTCGGGGGCGCCATAGGTGCCTTGGGTCAGCGGCACCGCCACATAGTCGAGCTGCTCCTTGGCGGATTTCGCGCGCCGGACGAGCATGCGATAGAGGAGGAAGAGCACGAAGAGGATCAGCGATCCGGCCATGAACAGGAACAGGCCACGCGGGCCGGCGAGGCCGATCAGCCCGCCCGCCACCGCCGGACCGATGGCGGAGCCCAAGCCCCAGGCGAAGAGCAGCCCGCTGGAGGCGGCAACGAAATCCTTCTTGTCGATATAGTCGCTGGTCTGGCCCACGCCCAAGCCATAGAGCGGCGCCATCAGCCCCTCGAAGACGAAGATCAGCCCCGCCAGCATGGCGAAGGAATACTGGCCCATGACATAGAGGCCCATGGCGGCAGCGGCGGCGCCGAGGGATGTGGCCAGCATCATCGGCCGGCGTCCGAGATGATCGGCCAGATAGCCGATGGGAAACTGGGCGAGGAGCCCCGCGATGGTGCTGAAACTGTAGACGAAGGAAAGCTCTCCGGTCGAGAAGCCGGCATCGACCATATAGGCGGGCAGCAGGGCATAGAAGGCCGGGGTCGCGAGGCCCGAGCCGAAGCAGGCGACGATGCCGGTGGGCGATATCTTGTAGAGCTTGACCAGCCCGAAATGCTCGCGCTCGCCGATCTCGGGGTTCCCGATCCGGGTCAGCGCCAGGGGGATCATGGACAATACCAGAGCGATCGCCGCCATGGTGAGCAGCAGATGCCCTGTCGGGTCGGCGAGGTTGAGGGCCAGCGGGCTGACCCCGCTGGCCGCCCAGGAGACCATCATGTAGATGGAGAAGATGCGGCCCCGGTTCTCGTTGCTCGCCTTGTCGTTGAGCCAGCTCTCGATGACGACATATTGCCCGGCGATGGCGTAGCCCGCGATCACGCGCAGGATCACCCAGACGGAGATCTGGTCGAAGATCAGGAACAGCAGCGTCGCCGTCGTGGCGACGGCGGCGAAGACCGAGAAGCTGCGGATATGCCCGACCCGGTCGATGACCCGGTGGCAGGTGAGGGTGCCCAGCAGGAAGCCGCCGAAATAGGCCGAGCCGATGAGGCCGATCAGCTCCGCGGGCTCGTGGCGATGGGCGAGCTGGAGAGCGATCGTCGGCGACAATATGCCGAGCGCCGTTTCCAGGCAGACGACGCCGATCAGAACCTCGAATATGGGCCGAACGGCCTTGCGCATGGATTCCCCAAACGTCCTTCCGCGCAGATCGGTCGCTCTCTCCTTCGTCATCCCCGCGAAAGCGGGGATCCAGGGCGAGCGGCAAAGTGCTGCGCATGAGGCCCTGGATTCCCGCTTTCGCGGGAATGACGAGAGGGAAGAGCGAGGCAGCCCGATCGACGAGCCGCCACTTTCTCAGCCGGCGGCGTCCGTGGCAATGCCTGCCAACCGCGGCTACTCGATCAGCATCGCCTGGCCGCGCTTGTAGAGACCATGGGCGATGATCAGCCGCTGGATCTCGCTGGTGCCTTCCCAGATCCGGTCGACGCGCAGCTCGCGGAAGAAGCGCTCGGCGACGTTCTCGCGCATATAGCCGCGCCCGCCGAAGATCTGCACGGCGCGGTCGGCGACCCGGCCCGCCATCTCGGAGGCGTAGAGCTTCGCCATGGCGCATTGGGCATGGCTCGCCTTGCGGTCGATGCCGGCGTCGATCTCCTCCGCCGTGCGATAGGTCATGAGTCGGGCGGCCCAGAGTTCGGTCATGCTGTCGGCCAGCATGAACTGGATCGCCTGCTGCTCGGCGATGGGCTTGCCGAAGGCGGTCCGCGTCTTGGCGAACGCCGTCGCCTCGTCGACCAGCCGCTGGGCGGCACCGCAGCAGCGCGCGGCGATGCCCAGGCGCTCGTAGCGGAACCAGTCATAGGTGAATTCCATGCCGCCGCCTTCCTCGCCGATGCGATTGGCGACGGGCACGCGGACATTCTCGAAGCGGTAGATGGGATGGTGGGCCGCGTAGTTATGGGTATAGGCCGGGGTGCGCACCAGTGTAATGCCGGCGCTTCCCATATCGACGAAGAAGAGGCAATGGGCGCCGGCATGGGGGCCCTCGGCGAGCTTGGCCTGGAAGATGAAATGATCGGCGTGATTGGCGCTGGTGACATGCCATTTCTCGCCGTTCAACAGGTAGTCCCCGCCGTCGCGGCGCGCCCTCGCCTGGATCGCGTCGACGTCCGAGCCGGCCTCGGCCTCGGTGATCGCATAGCATTCGTGGCGCTCGCCGCGAATGTTCGGCTTGACCCAGGTCTCCATCTGATGCGTCTAGCCGGCGCAGGCCTCGACCATCCAGGGCGGGGTCGAGCTGTAGCACCAGCCGAGCGCATTGGTGACCTTGCCGACCTCTTCCTGGATGACGACCTGCTCGAGGAAGCTGAGGCCGGCCCCGCCGAGCGCGCGGGGGATGGCCAGCGCGTTGAGGCCGATCTCCTTTGCAATGCGCTTGTGCCGCGCCCTGATCTCCGGCGCCAGCTCTCCGCCGTTCATCTCCGCCGCGACCTCGTGGGGAATCAGCTCCTCTGCGACGAAGCGGCGCACCTTCTCCTGCCAGGCACGCGCCGGCGGGGGCAGGGGATAGGACATGGTCGGCGCTCCTTGAAGATCGCGGTCGTTGGGGAATGGATCAGGCGGCGCGCGGGGCGGCCAGATATCCCGCGAACTCTCGGGGAAATACGGCCCCCAGCAAAGCAAGACAGGTCCGCTTGGCAAGCTTGCGGTCGACGGCCTTGGGGCTGGTCAGGATATCGAGCCAGAGGCCGTCGATCATGGCGTTGAGGCCGCGGGCGACCCAGTCGGGATCGGTCTCGCCATAGCCGCCGGCCGCGACGATCTCCTGGCAGAGGGCCCGAGTCTCGGCGAAATAGCTCTCCGAGAGGGACTGGCAGATCTTGAGATACTCCGGCCGCCAGCGGGCCTCGCCCCAGAAGGCGTACCAGACCGTGACCTTTTTGCGGCTGGTCATGACAGGATCGAAATCGGCGGCGATGATCGCCGCCAGCTTATCGGCGGGCCGGGGTCCGGCCTTGCGGAGGGCGGCCGTCCAGAACTGCTCGTACTCGGCCGCCATGAACTTCAGCGTCTCGATGAGGAGGGCGTCCTTGCTCCGGAAATAGAAATTGACGATGCCCTGGGACAGCCGCGCGCTCTTGGCGACCTGCGCCAATGTGAACTCGGCGAATCCATGGCGGGCGAGGCTGTCGATGGTGGCCTCGATCAATTGCGTCCGCCGTGATTCCTTGACGTCCAGGCGCCCCATAGCCCACCCAAGCCCGCTGCAAGGCCAGTTTCGTCTATACCGCAGCCCCCGAGCCGGAGCAATGATCGCACTACTGAATCCGCGGTTTACCCCCTTTGCAGCCCCTCCGGCGGGCTTTCTCGGTCTGGGGAAGGTTGTTATTCTCCGCGCCCCGCGAGACCGCTCGAGGCCGCGGGAGGCTTGCGGCAAAGGAAAATTTTCGATGGCCTTCGACTTCACGCCCAGCGACGAGCAGAAGATGCTCGTCGAGACGGTCCGCCAGTTCATGGCCGAGGAAATCTTTCCCCATGAGCGCGAGGTCGAACGGAAGGGCGAAGTGCCTCTCGAACTGGGCAAGCAGATCCAGAAGCGAGCCATGGAGATGGGGCTCTATGCCGCCAACATGCCGGCCGAGGTTGGCGGCGGCGGGCTCGACTTCGTCTCGGCGACGCTTATGGATCGCGAGCTCGGCAAATCGACCTGGGGGCTGGTCGGATGGATCGGCCGGCCCTCGGAGATTCTCAATGCCTGCCGCGACGATCAGCG
>DATHQQ010000691.1:0-3114 GCA_035482595.1 Verrucomicrobiia bacterium | reverse complement strand
GCCGGGAAGGGACGGACATGATCGCCTGCGGATTGGATTTCGGGACCTCGAACTCGGCCATCGGCGTGCTGAAAGGCAACGCCCCGGCGCTGGCGCCGGTGGAGGGCGAGAGCACGCTGATCCCGAGCGCGGTCTTCTTCGAGGATCAGGACCGCTATCGCGTGCGCTTCGGCGCCGAGGCCATCTCGACTTACATCGAGCAGGCGGACGGCAGGCTGTTCCGGGCGCTGAAGACGATCCTGGGCTCGCCCTTGATCGAGGAGACCACGGCGCTGGGCCGGCGCAAGATCGCGCTGGCCGATGTCGTGCAGATGTTCGTGCGCCATCTCAAGTTGGCGGCCGAGGCTTTCCTGGGCCAGGAGGTGAGCGCCGTCGTCCATGGCCGGCCGGTGCGCTTCGTCGACGGCGACGATGCCGCCGATGCCAAGGCGGAGAAGACGCTGCGCGACATCGCGCAGCGCGTCGGCTTCCGCGAGGTCACCTTCGTCTATGAGCCGCTCGCCGCCGCCTTGCATTATGAGCAGAGCGCGGTGCGGGAGGAGCTGGTGCTGGTGGCCGATATCGGCGGCGGCACTTCGGATTTCACCGTCATCCGCATCGGGCCCGGCCGCCCTGCCCGCGCCGATCGCAAGGACGACATCCTCGCCTTCACCGGCGTGCGCGTGGGCGGCACGGATTTCGATTCCGAGATCAGCCTGGATGCGGTCATGCCGCTGCTGGGCCGCGGCAGCCCGCTCATCGAGAAGGGCATGACGATGCCCCATGCGCTTTATCGCGAGCTTGCGACCTGGGCCACGATCAATTTCACCTACAGCTACCGCAACCGGCGCGAGGTGACCCAGCTCATGCGCGAGGCACAGGAGCCGGAGAAGATCGCCCGGCTGCTGAAGGTGCTCCACGATCGCCTCGGCCATCGCATCGCGTTTGCCGCCGAGGAAGCGAAGATCGCCCTCAGCGAGGCCGACGGCTTCGAGCTAGCGCTGGCATTCATCGAAGCCGGGCTCGGCGCGCAAGCGACCCGCGCCGGGTTCGATCGCGCCATCCGCCGCGGCGTCGAGCGCATCGGCCGCGCGGCGGCGGATTGCGTCGCCGCCGCGGGGCTGCAGCAGGGCGATATCGAGACGATCTTCTTCACCGGCGGCTCGAGCCGGGTGCCCGCCGTGCGCGCCGCCATCTCTCGCGCCGCACCGGATGCCCGCGCCATGACGGGCAACGATTTGCTCTCCGTCGCCTGGGGCCTGACCCAGGAGGCCACGCGGCGCTTCGCCTGATTCCCATTGTTTTCGGCTTGCTTTCGGCTTGCTTCGGCCCTCGGGACGCGGCTGTCAGACTATTAATTGTCCAACCCCGACTTCACAATTCGTTAACCTATTGGGCCGATTCCTTGTGTGGGACGACACGGCGGGCGCCATGCAAACCGCCGCACTCGAACAAGGTTCTGTTCATGGAGTGAAACGATGAAGTCCAGATATCTTGCTATAGCCCTAGCCCTGACGTCATCGGCGGCGATGGCGGACAGCCAGATCGGCAATGTCGTGCAGCCGGACTACTCGGGCGCCACGGGAACCAGAGCGGTCTCGAGCGCCGCCCTGGAGGAGCTCCACTACAACAGGGATGTCTTCGCGGGCGAGACGGTCAGGACGCCGGCGGCCGGGTCGACCGTGATCAAGTTCCAGGATCTGACCCAGATCCAGGTCGGCCACAACTCCACCATCGTCCTGGACAGCTTCGTCTACGATCCCCAGACCGCCACCTCGACGGGCGCCATCGCCTTCACCAAGGGCGTCTTCCGCTTCATCAGCGGAACGGCCAGCGACAAAGCGGTGGGGCTGAAGACGCCGACGACCACGATCGCCATCAGAGGCACCCGGGTTCTCATCAACGTCGGCGACGACGGCAGCTCCGACGTCGGCGTCGTGGACGGGTCGGTCGAGGTGACGCCCTGCGGCGGCGGAAGCGCGGTGACGCTCGGCCAGGGAGAGGCCGTGCGCGTCAGCGCCGCCTGCAACGGCGCCGAGCACATGCACCTGTCCGAGGTGCCGGTGGATACCACGGTCGCCAGCGATTTCGATGCGCCGTCGCCCGCGCAGAACGGATCGGTGGTGGCCGGGCATCAAAGCAGCGTCACTGGCAACATGGGCGCAAATGCCCACGAAGTCTCGCCCCAGGATCCCGACCGCGACGGCGACAAGGACAAGCCGGGCGAGAACTAGAGGTCCCAGCTCTCCCTTCCCTTCTCCATTCCCCTCGCCCCCGAAAAGGGGGCGAGGGGCAAGAATGGATGGCGCGCAGGGAACGACCGTCCGTTCCGTGCGATAACCCATGGGATGAAGATCGCCAGCTTCAACATCAACAACATCAACCGCCGTCTGCCGAACCTGCTCGCCTGGCTCAAGCAGGCCAAGCCCGACATCGTCGCGCTGCAGGAGCTGAAGGCCGCCGACAGCGAATTCCCCGCGGCGGCCTTGCGCAAGGCGGGCTATGGCGCGGTCTGGCGGGGGCAGAAGACCTGGAACGGCGTCGCCATCCTGGCCAAGGGGGCCGAGCCCGTGCTGACGCGCGACTCCCTCCCCGGCGATCCCGGCGACAGCCAGAGCCGCTATATCGAGGCCGCCGTCGAAGGGCTGCTCGTCACCTCGATCTATCTGCCCAACGGCAATCCCCAGCCGGGGCCGAAGTTCGACTACAAGCTCGCCTGGTTCGATCGCCTGATCGCCCATGCCGCGGCGCTCAAGGCGGCGAAGATCCCGGTGGTCCTTGCCGGCGACTACAATGTCGCTCCGACGCCCTTCGACATCTACCCGACGAAATCCTGGGACAAGGATGCGCTGATCCAGCCGCAGAGCCGAGCGGCCTTCCGCCGGCTGACGGAGCAGGGCTGGGTCGATGCGATCCGCAAGCTCCACCCGAAGGAGCCCATGTACAGCTACTGGGACTACAAGCGCCAGCGCTGGCCGCGCGATGCGGGGCTGCGCCTCGACCATCTGCTGCTGAGCCGCGGCCTCGCCCGGCGGCTGGACTCTGGCGGGGTCGACCGCGAGGTGCGCGGCGAGGAGGGGGCCAGCGACCACGCGCCGGCCTGGATCGTCTTGCGCTGAGGCGATCGTGCGATTC
>DATHQQ010000690.1:0-6562 GCA_035482595.1 Verrucomicrobiia bacterium | reverse complement strand
CAGGTGGACAGCCTTAGCCAGTCACCCGCCGGGATAGTCAGCCCCGCTTGACGAAGCTCATCCGCAGTAGACAGACCACGCCGAGCTTGAAAGCCGCGGCGGACTCGCGGAGGTAGCGGCGGAAATCCGCAACCTCCGCCTCGCCGACCAGTGCGACGGCCGCGTCATGCCGGGCCACAAGATTACGCTCCCAATGGCGCAGGGTGCGAAAGTAGTCCTCCCGGTCGTTGCGCAAGGCGCAAAGCTCGAAGATGCCCTCGGCGGCGGCGGCGGGCTCCCAAATCAGCGGCAGATCGCTTTCCGGAAAGATCCTTTGGGCGATGAAGGTCGATTGGCGGCGAACCGTCTCGCTGGGCGGGGCGGGGTAAGCGATGGTCTGGAGCGAGAGGCGGCCACCCGGAACGAGGGCGCCGTCGCACCAGGTGAAGAACTCCCGATAGGCTTCGAGCTTCGCCGCGCTTTCCATGCCCGGATGGACGAAATGCTCGAAGGCCCCGATGGAGATGATGGCGTCATAGGGC
This sequence comes from Verrucomicrobiia bacterium, assembly GCA_035482595.1. GTDB lineage: Bacteria > Pseudomonadota > Alphaproteobacteria > Dongiales > Dongiaceae > DASXQK01. The sequence goes on along the minus strand of DATHQQ010000690.1, from coordinate 6,041 downwards.
TGGTCCGGCCGGTGATCGCGCCAGTTCTCCTCGTGTACCTCGATCCCGGTCCGCGGGTCGCGGCGGATCCAGGCTGCCTGGGAAGGGCTGAGGGTCAGCCCGACGGCCTGCTTGACGCCGGCAGGACCGGTGAGCCGCCGCAGCAGCCCGCCCCAGCCGCAGCCGATGTCGAGCACGCGGGCCGCACCCGCGGCACCGGCCGCCTCGATATGATGGTCGAGCTTGCGGATCTGGGCGCTTGCCAGATCATCCGTGCCCTCGAAGAGGGCACAGGAATAGATCATCTCGGGATCGAGCCAGAGCTTGAAGAACTCGCTGCTGACGTCGTAGTGGACGCCGATCGCCTCGGGGGATGCGCCTGTGTGGCGCGGCGCCTCGGCCCGGTCCCTCTGTTCCGGCTTGCCGCTCACTCGGCCGGATATACCCGGTGCTCGCGGGTGACCAGCCGGCCGCCCAGCCGCGCCGCGGCAAGGTGGGGGCTCGAGGTGATGATGTTGCGGGCGAGGCCAAGGGCGCCGAAGAGGCGGACCGTCTCATAGGTGATGTCCAATTCCCACCAGCGATGGCCATGCCGCGCGGACCGGGAATCCGCGTGGTGATTGTTATGCCACCCCTCGCCATTGCTGATGATCCCGATGAAGAGATTGTTCCGGCTCTCTTCGTCGGTGGCATAGCTGCGATAGCCCCACAGATGCGTCACCGAATTCACGGACCAGGTTATATGCCAGACCAGGACGGTGCGTACGAACACGCCCCAGATCAGCAGGCTCGAGGCGAACTGCAGCGCCTGCATGGAGGTGCCGCCCAGCAGGAGCTCCGCGGCGAAGCCGCCCAGAAAGAACACGATCCAGGAGAGGAAAATAATCTGGACCCATCGGCCGTTGCGCTCGAGCTTCCTGTAGAAGCGATCGCTGAGCACGTCCTTGGCATAGCGGTCGTAGATGCGAAGCCGCGTCAGGTCCTCGTTCTCGACCAGGAGCCAACCCATATGGCCCCAGAAGAAGCCGGCCAGCGGGCTGTGGGAATCCTCTTTCTCGTCGGCGTATTGATGATGCCGGCGATGCACGGCGACCCAGCGGGCGGGGGTATCCTGCAGGCAGCAGACGCCCAGGATCGCTAGTCCATGCTCCAGCCATTTCGGGCAGGTCAGGCCGCGATGGGCGAGCAGGCGGTGATAGCAGAAGTTGATGCCCAGGGTTCCGAAGACATAGCAGCCGGCAACCGCCAGCACGACCCCGGTCCAGCTGAAGAACCAGGGCAAGAACGCCAGCAAGGCGACGAGATGATAGCCGATCACGCCGATCGCATAGATCCAGGCGATCTTGCGGAAATTCACTGAATCTGGCGTCGGCAGCCGATTGAGCGCTTTGGCGGAACCGGCCGTGCGAACATCCATCAAATTCGGCTTTTCGGTTAGTTTTTGGGGAACTCGCCGACGGCTCGTTCCCAGGAACTCAATATTATCCCCAGAATCACCGAACCGCCAGCGCTCCAACAGGAAATGCCGGTGAATGCGGCCGGTTCCCTCCTCGCGGGCGAGCCGATGACTTCTGGGATTCTCCTATTGGAACAGCTTCATGGCACTGACCAGGGTGTTGTACACGCCCCAGGCGAGGGGGATGCCGACAAATCCCCAGGCGAGGACCAGATGCAGCGTCGTCGTACCTTGGCCTTGCGCGTTCATGGCGCTCTCCCTTACTCGGCGGGGCCGAGGGATTCGGCCTCCTCCGTCATGTGATGGCGTGAATGGACGTCGCGGATGAAGAGGTTGCAGAAGAAGCCGACCACCAGCAGCCCGGCCATTAGATACATGGTGATGTTATAGGCATCCGCCTTCGGCACGCCGTGGCTGATGTTGTATTCGCGGATGTAGTTGACCAGGACGGGGCCCGCGATGCCGGCCACCGACCAGGAGGTGATCAGCAGCCCGTGAATGGCGCCGACATAGCGCGTCCCGAACATGTCGCGCAGATAGGCCGGGATGGTGGCGAAGCCCCCGCCATACATGCTGAGGATGATCAGGAAGCAGAGCACGAAGAGGCCGATGCTGCCCATGTCGCCCGCGGTCGGCACCAGGGCATAGAGCAGGGTTCCCAAGGCAAAGAAGCAGAAATAGGTGTTCTTGCGGCCGATGATGTCGGAGGTCGAGGCCCAGAAGAAGCGTCCGCCCATGTTGAAGAGGCTCATCAGGCCGACGAGGCCGGCCGCGGCCACGGGCGTGATGCGCCCGGGGAACATCTCCTGGCTCATGGCGGAAGCCTGGCCCAGCACGCCGATTCCGGCGGTGACATTGAGCAGGAGCACGCACCAGATGAGCCAGAACTGCGGCGTCTGCAGGGCGGCGTAGACATAGACGTTCTGGTTGGTGACCAGCTTCTTCGGCTGGGCGGGCGGAACATAGCCGGCGGGCATCCAGCCCGGGGCCGGCACCCGCACCGTCGCCGCGCCTACCATCATGAAGCAGAGATAGCCGATGCCCATGACCACGAAGGTCTCCGCCACGCCGATATGGGTGGGGCTGGAGAATTTCGACATGAGCCAGACCGACAAGGGCGAGGCGATGAAGGCCCCGCCCCCGAAGCCCATGATGGCCATGCCGGTCGCCATGCCCGGCCGGTCGGGGAACCATTTGATCAGGGTCGAGACCGGCGAGATATACCCGATCCCCAGGCCGATCCCGCCCAGCACCCCATAGCCCAGATAGACAATCCAGAGCTGGTGCGTGCTGACGCCGACCGCCGCGACGAGGAAGCCGCAGCCGAAGCAGAGCGCCGAGGTGAACATGGCCCGCCGCGGCCCACCTTCCTCGACCCAGCGGCCGAAGACAGCAGCCGAGGCCCCGAGAAAGAAGATGGCGATGCTGAAGATCCAGCCCAGCTCCGTCAGCTTCCAATCATCCGGCGCCGATTGGGTGATGCCGATCAGCTTCGACATCGGGAGGTTGAATACGCTGAAGGCGTAGGCCTGGCCGATGCACAGATGCACGCAAAGGGCGGCCGGCGGCACCATCCACCGGCTGAAACCCGGCCCGGCGACGGTGTGCTTGCGATCGAGAAAGGTCAACAGGCCCATGATGTTTTCCCCCTCATGTTACCGGCCCCTTCTCGGAGGACTCGGATTTCGGCTGTTCAGATTGAAGCTTCCGGCCGCGCGCTGCAATAGCCAACAGTATCAAAAGGCTGTTGGCGGTCCAGGCGAAATCAAGAATTCGCGAACCCGAGTAGACCGGTCCAGCTTGTTTGGAATTCCCCAACACGAGACCGCGCCGGGTCTCCGGGAGGCGGCGTTGCTATTCCGGCTCCGGCTTGCGCCGCAGGCTTCGGACTTCCCCCTCGTCCTTATCCGCGGCCCTACGGCTCGCGGCATAGCCCTCGATATCCGCCTCCAGCAGGATCTCGGTCGTCGCGCCCAGGTGGCGGGTAAGCAGCATGACGGCGCGCTCGGGATCGCGCGCCAGCACGGCATCCACGATGTCCTGATGCTCGGCGGCGACGTCGCGCGCGCCGGTGGTCAGCGGGATCGAGAGGCGGCGGTAGCGCTCGCTCTGGGCATAGAGCTGGCTGTGGAGGCGCAGCAGCCAGGGAGAATCGCCCCCGTCGACCAGGGCCAGATGGAAGGCGGCATGGGCGCCGGCCCAATCGTCGTCCGCGCGCACGGGATCAGAGGACACGCGCTCGGGCGTGCGCGAGAGGCGATGGAAGGCGGCGACGAGCCGCGATTCCCATTCGACCGTGCCGGCGGCAATCGCCCGCCGCAGGCAGAGGCTCTCGATCTCGATCCGCACCATCGTCAGGTCCTGAAGCTCCGCTACCGAGATCGGCGCCGCGCGGAATCCGCGCTGCGGCTCTGAGACGACCAGCCCGTCGGAGGTCAGGCGCGAGAGAGCCTCCCGGATGGCGCCGAGGCTCACCGAGAAGCGGTCGCAGAGATCCTGGATCTTCAGCCGGCTGCCAGGCGGTATACGGCAGGCGAGCAGGTCGGCTCGCACCGCTTCATAGGCGCCTTGCGTGAGGTTAGGCCCGGCGTCCCGGCTCATGAATATCCCGTTCAGGGCGGAGCTTGATGGTCGACAATAGGAATATATTATCATGAGCAAAAGAAATATGCGGGGAAAAATATATTTTAATTTGACAAATATGTTTTTACTGCGAAGCTGGCTTGGATCGGCGGCGAGCGCTGACAGCGGCGCCCTGTCGATCGAGGGAGTTCGTCTGGCTGAGGCAATGAACCAAGCCCATCCACAGCCGATTGGCGGCATCGACAGAACGGCGCCGGCGGACGGGAGGCTCGAATCCCCCCTGGCAATGATCGACGTCCGCGACGTCTCCAAATCCTTCTCCGCCAAAGGCAGCACCCCGGTTCATGCGCTGAAGTCGGTCAGCGTCGCGATCCGCGACAACCAGTTCTTCACCCTGCTGGGCCCCTCGGGCTGCGGCGACGCGGTCGCTCTCGACTGGCCGGCGACGGCCGAGCGCGAGCTGTCGAGCTGAGGGCGGCGGGGATGGGAAGGAACCGCACGCTCCTGCTGATCGCGCCCGCGGTCCTCATCATCGGGGTCTTCATGCTGATCCCGATGTTCATCGCCCTCTCCTATTCCTTCCTGACCGCCAATCCCTATGGCGGGGTGCTGCCGCCGCCGACATTCGATGCCTATGTGCAGTTCCTGTTCCAGCGGGATTTCGACGACAGCCTGGTCTATTCGCCGAGCTACATCTTCATCATCCTGCGCTCGGTCTATCTCGCGGTCGCGACCACCGGCATCTGCCTCGCGCTCGGCCTGCCGGTCGCCTGGTACATCGTCTGCCAGACGGAGGAGCGCCGCCGCCTGCTGCTCTTCGTCATCACCCTGCCCTTCTGGATCAACACCCTGATCCGCACCTATTGCTGGATCCTGATCCTCCGGGATGAAGGCGTGGCCAATGACCTGCTGCACTATCTCGGCGTGATCGCCCAACCGTTGCCGCTGCTCTACAACGACGGCTCGATCCTGCTCGGACTGGTCTACACCTTCCTGCCCTTCATGGTGCTGCCGATCTATTCGACACTGGAGCGCATCGATCCGCGGCTGATCGAGGCGGCCTATGACCTCTATGCCACGCGCATGGCGGTCTTCCGCCGCGTGGTCTGGCCGCTCGCCAAGCCCGGGGCGCTGGCCGGCGCCACCCTCGTCTTCGCCCCTTCGCTCGGCTCCTTCCTGGCGCCCGATCTTCTCGGCGGCGGCAAGAAGCTCCTGATCGGCAGCCTCATCCAGATGCAGTTCACCTCCTCGCGCAACTGGCCCTTCGGCGCGGCGCTCTCCGCCGTGGTGACCGTTGCCGTGCTGCTGGTGCTGGTCTGGCGCACGCGCCAGACCCATCGGCGGGAGCAGCGGGCATGAGCGCCAGGCCCCGCATCTTCGACTGGCGTCGCACGCCTGGCCTGTCCTCATTCACCGCGCTCATCATCACCTTCCTCTACGCGCCTTTGGTGATCCTGGTCGTCTATTCCTTCAATGCCAGCCGGATGACGACGGTCTGGTCTGGCTTCAGCCTGCAATGGTTCGTCCAGGTCGCCCATAACGGCGATATCCGCGGCGCGGCGCTGAACAGCCTGATCATCGCGGTCGCCGCCACCATCGCCTCCACGGCCATCGCGACGGCCGCAGCCTTGGCGCTGGAGCGCGGGGTGATGCCCTTCGGGCGCGGCCTGGTGACCGGCATGATCGCCATGCCCCTGGTGGTGCCGGAGATCATCGTGGCGATCACCACCTTGGTTTTCTTCTCGGCGCTGGGCATGCATTACGGGCTGCTCAATCTGATCATCGCCCATACGGTCTTCTGCATCCCCTTCGCCGTGCTGCCGATCCGGGCACGGCTCCTCGACATGGGCGGCACGCTCGAGGAGGCCGGGCGCGACCTCTATGCCGATGAGTGGCAGCTCTTCCGCCGCATCACTCTGCCGCTGCTGATGCCGGCCATCGGCGCCGGGGCCATCATGGCCTTCGTCGTCTCCCTCGACGATTTCCTGATCAGCATGATGGTGTCGAGCGCCGGCTCCACCAC
>DATHQQ010000689.1:0-4019 GCA_035482595.1 Verrucomicrobiia bacterium | reverse complement strand
TCGGCTATACGCCCGAGCGGGTCAGCGAGCTGCAGGCCGAGCGGGCGCGAAAGCTGATTGCGGTCCGCAAGGCCCTGCAGAGCTGAGCGGGGTTTGAGGGAGGAGAGACGAGCGAAGAACGAAGCCGGCGGGACTGAGCGTCAGACCGACCGGCGATGAAGCGTACAGCGCCATCAGGAAACCAAGCGCTGCGCAGCGCAGGTAGCGGATCGACGACGGACGGGCATAGCAAGGCAAACGCAGCGCCAATATTCGACAACAGAGGAGGCAACATCATGCGAAAGATTTCACGACGGACGACGATGCGCACGGCCCTCTTGGCCGCGGCCGCAGTGGGGGTCGCCGGCATCGGCGCGCTCACCCTGACCGGGGCCGTCCAGGCTGCCGAGGTCAAGAAGCTTGCGATCATGACGCCCGAGGATCCGACCGACTACGGCTGGAACCAGCAGGGCTTCGACGCCGCCAAGGCGGTGGCCCAGAAATACGGGCTGGAGTTCATGCCCGCGACCGGCCTCGGCTATGGCGATGTGCATCCCCAGGCCCGCGAGCTGGCCGATGACGGCGCCAGCCTGATCATTGCCCACGCCAGCGGCTACAACACCGCGGTGCCGGAGATCGGCGCCGAGAAGCATGTGCCGGTGGCCATCGTCGACCGTCCGGACGCCGACAAGCTGGGCGCCATCGCCGACTACACGCTCAGCGGCCATCAGGGTGCCTATCTGGCCGGCGTGTTGGCGGCCAAGACGACCCAGACAAAGGCCGTCGGCATCGTCGTCTCCGGCGAGCCGCCGTCCTGGAACTCCCAGTCGGCCGCCTTTGCCGAGGGCGTGAAGGCAACCGATCCGAATGTGAAGCTTCTCTATGCCGTCATCGGCCCGGCCGCCTATTCCGACGCCGCCGGTGGACGCCGCGTCACCGAATCGGTGATCGGGGCGGGCGCCGATGTGATCTTCGGCCAAGGCGACGGCGCCAGCTTCGGCATGCTGCAGGCGGTGGAGACGAGCAAGGCCACCAATGGCGGCAAGGTCTGGTTCATCGACGTGATCGGCGACAAGACGTCGATCGACAAGGGCAATCTGTTGTCTTCCGTCGTGTGGGATCTCGTGCCGGTCTATTCGGCGATGATCGAGGATCTGAAGGCCGACAAGTTCGGGACTCACGGCTATTCGATCCAGCTCAGTGACAACTCCGTGCATCTGCTGCACACCAAGCACATCCCGGACGATGTCTGGGCCCAGCTCGAGGCGGTGCGCAAGCAGATCATCGACGGAAGCGTCAAGGTCGAGCCGGTGTGGGATGCGCCGAAGGTCCGTGCTTTGATGACCTCGGTCACCGACGCGCCGAAGTAAGACAGGCGTCTTCGAGGCAAGCTGGTCCGGGCCGCGCCGAGGAGAAATCCCCGGCGCGGCCCGAGGCCCAAACGACATGACGCAACGCGATGCATCCCCGATGGCCGCCGCGAGCGCGCCCGTCGCCGCCGTGCGCAAGATCACCAAGCGCTTTCCCGGCGTGCTCGCCAATGACGACATCTCCCTGGAGTTTCGCGCCGGCGAGATCCATGTGCTGCTGGGCGAGAACGGCGCCGGCAAATCGACATTGATCGGCATTCTCGCCGGCATGCTGCAGCCCGACGAGGGCGAAATCCTGATCGCGGGCCGGCCGGTGGTCATCGGCTCGCCGCGCGAGAGCCTGGATCTCGGCATCGGCACCGTCTTCCAGCATGTGCTGCTGGTGCCGAGCCTGAGGGTCATCGAGAATCTGATGCTGGGCGGGCCCTGGTGGCAGCGCCTCGGCAAGGCACCGGCCCTCAAGCGCTTCCGCGAGCTCTCATCCTTGCTGGGCGTCGAGATCGATCCCGACGCCCTGGTCGGGCGCCTGTCGCTGGGCGAGCAGCAGCAGGTGGAGATCATGCGGGCGCTTTGGCGGGGCGAGAAGGTGCTGATCCTCGACGAGCCCACCTCCATGCTGACGCCCCAGGGCGTCCATGATCTGGGCGAGGTGATGCGCCGCCTGCGCGAGAAGGGCGTGGCCCTGATCCTCATCACCCACAAGCTGGTGGAGGCCTATGCCCTGGGCGACCGCATCTCGGTCCTGCGCCTGGGCCGGGTGGTGGGCGACATCCCGCCCGAGCGGCTGAAGCAGATGAGCGAGAAGGATGCGACCGATACCGTCATCCGCATGATGTTCGGCAGCACCGCCGAGCATGCCCGCGACGCCGAGATCCTGGTCGGGCGCGGGCGACCGGCCCATCGCGACCGCGCGGTCGATCGTCGAGGTGCGGCGCGGCTGAAGGCCACGGGCCTGCAGACGGCGGCCAATCTCGGCGAATGCCCCTTACGCGAGGTGAGCTTCGAGCTCTGGCCCGGCGAGGTGCTGGGCATCGCCGGCGTCGACGGCAATGGCCAGAAGCATCTGGCGGATGTGCTGGCGGGCCAGCGTTCCGTTATTCAGGGCCGGATCGCTCTCCAGGGCACCGATATCACCACCGAGGGCGTGCCGGCGCGCCGGCGCCGGGGCATCCGCTATGTGACCGACGAGCGGCTGGGTGAGGGCACCGTCGGCCCCTTCTCCGTGGCGACCAATCTGGTCTTGAAGGAGATCGGGAACGCACCTTACTGGCGGCGCGGGCTCAGCGACTGGGATCTGATCCACACCCACGCCCGCGAGCAGATCCGCCGCCACGACATCCGCACCCCTTCGGAGAGGACGCCGCTGGCGCGGCTCTCCGGCGGCAACATCCAGAAGGTGCTGCTGGCCCGCGAGATCGATACCGATGCCAGCGTCGTCATCTTCAACAAGCCGACCTATGGCCTCGATCTGCAGAACACGCGCCTCGCCCATGACCGAATCATCGCCAGCGCCGAGCAGGGGCTGGCCATCGTCGTCGTCTCCACCGACCTCGACGAGCTGCTGGAGATCAGCGATCGGATCGGCGTGATGTTCCAGGGCCGGCTCGCCGGCATCGTGGAGAATGGCGCCGATGTGGAACGCAAGGTCGGCCTGCTGATGACCGGAGCCGAGGCGGCATGAGTGCCGGCGCCGAGATCGAGACTCTGCCGGCAAAGCCGCCCGGCGGCGAGAGGCTGGGCGAGCTGCTGGGGGCGGTGGTGCGCGTGCTCGTTCCCGTTGTCCTGGCGCTGGTGGTGGGCGGGTTGATCCTGCTGGTCCTGGGCAAGAACCCTCTGACCTATTACGGCTATGTGCTGGAGCGCGGTCTGCTCCGCTGGGGCGGGCTGCAGGAGACGCTGACGCGGATGTCGCCGCTGCTGCTGATCGCCGCGGGCCTCATCGTCGCCTTCCGGGCGGGCATCTGGAATCTGGGCGGCGACGGGCAGTTCCTTCTGGCCGCGGTCATCACCGCCGCCCTCGGGCCGGCGCTCATCACCATCATCCCCCGCGGCGCGACCCTGGTCATCTGCATGATCGCCTCCATGGCTGTCGGGGCGCTCTGGTCCCTGGTGCCGGCGATCCTGAAGGCGCGCTACGGCGTCAACGAGATCATCACCTCGCTGATGATGAGCTTCCTCGGCACCAGCTTTGCCAATGTGCTGGTGAAGCTCTTCTTCCGCGATCCCGGCACGACGGTGCCCCAGACCCGCGACCTGCCCGTGGAGGATCGCCTCCCGCGGATCTTCGACACCACGATCCATAGCGGCCTGATCATCGCCGTGGTCGTGGTGATCCTGGTCCATCTCATGATGACCCGCACCTCCTTCGGCTTGAAGCTCCAGGTGGTGGGGGCCAATCCCGCCGCCGCTGTCCATGCCGGGCTTAATGTCGCCTGGCTCACCGTCGCGACCTTCGCGCTCAGCGCCGGGCTGATCGGGCTGGCCGGCTCGGTCGAGATCCTGGGCGTCTGGGGCACGGTGCGGGCGGATTGGAACCCGGCCTTCGGCCTGCTGGTGGTGCCGCTGGTCTTCCTGGCGCGCTTCAACGGCTATGGCGTGATCGGCTTCACCTTGTTCTTCTCGGCATTGATGATCGGCGGCGACAGTGCCGCGCGCCGCATCGGCGTGCCG
>DATHQQ010000688.1:0-5506 GCA_035482595.1 Verrucomicrobiia bacterium | reverse complement strand
GGTCCGGACCGGCCGTCCGCATTTCCGCGTGGTGCGGAAAGCGAACGGCCGGCCGGGCCTCATCCTGCGAACCGGGTCAGGACTTCGTCAGATAGCGAGACAGGTTGTAGCCCAGGAGGTTGTCGTACCAGCCTCCGATCTTGCTGCTGATCATCTGGGGGTGCGTGTAGTGATAGATCGGGATCAGCGGCTGGTCGTTCAGGAAGATCGCCTCGGCCTGCTCGAAGAGCTTCATCCGGGCGTCCTGATTGACCTCGGTCTGCGCCTGGCGCAGGAGGCCGTCGTATTGCGTGTTGTTGTAGTGGATGAAGTTCGAATCCCCGGCGTCCGACATGTATTGCTCCATGAAGTCGCTGGGATCGAGATAGTCGCCGATCCAGCCGGCGCGGGCGACGGTGTAGTCATGCTTGCGAGTGTCGAGATAGACCTTCCATTCCTGGTTGGTCAGCTTGGCCTGCACGCCGATGGCCTTCCACATGCTGGCGACGGCGATGGCGATCTTCTTATGGTTCTCGCTGGTGTTGTAGAGGATATCGACTTCCAGCGGCTTGCCCGGGCCAAAGCCGGCGTCTTTCAGGATCTTCTTCGCCTCGGCCTGACGCTTCTTGAAGGGCATGTCGGCGAAGTTGAGCTTCTGCTGGGTGTAGCCCGGCACGCCCGGGGGCATCCAGGAATAGGCCGGAATCTCGCCGCCCAGGGTGATCTTCTTCACCAGGGTCTCGCGATCGATCGCCATGGAGAGCGCGTTGCGCAGCTGCAGCTCCTTGCCGAGCGGTGCCTTGTTCATGTTGATGGCGTAGAAATAGGTGCCGAAATAGGCCGAATCGTGGAACTCGCCCTTGTATTCCTTCTGGGCGACCGGGATCTTGTCCTTCGGCATGTCGTAGGTGGTGTCGAGCTCGCCGGCGCGGAAGCGCTTGAACTCCTCGTCCAGATCCTCGGTCGGGAAGTAGACGATCTTGTCGACCTTCACATTGGCCGCGTCATGGAAATTCGGGTTCTTGACGAGGACGATGCGCGACTGCGGGACCCATTCGGCGATGGTATAGGCGCCGCTGGAGACATTGTTGCCCGGCCGCGTCCATTGGTCGCCGCCCTTCTCGACGGCGGCCTTGTTGACGATCTGGCTCGAGGTATGGGCGAGGAGCCCGATGAGATAGGGTGTCGGTGCCTTCAGCGTGATCTTGACCGTATGGGGATCCACCGCCACGACGCCGAGCTTGGTCAGATCCTTCTCCTTGCCGCTGTTGATGTCGTCGGCATTCAGGATCGGTGCATAGATATAGGCATATTCGGCGGCGACCTTGGGGTCGACGACGCGGCGGAGCGTATAGACGACATCGTCGGCCGTGATCGGATCGCCGTTCGACCATTTGGCGTCGTCGCGCAGATGGAAGGTGTAGACCTTGCCGTCGTCGCTCACGTCCCAGCTCTTGGCGACGCCGCCGGTGGGATTGCCGTGATCGTCGAGGGTGGCGAGGCCCTCATAGAGGTCATAAGAGATATTGGCCTCGGGCACGCCCGTCAGCTTCTGGGGATCGAGTGTTTCCGGCTCCGCCCCATTGCCGCGATTGACGACCGTATCTGCCCGTGCTGCCGTCCCGGCGAGCAGCAGGCCCGCCAGGGCGAGCGAGGCCAGTTTCAGCCCCGCCGTTTTGAATGTCATGATCAATCTCCCGTTGATTCGCTTACCCCGTGAACGCAGCGATGCTGCACGCCTCCGCGTCGCCCCGCTTCTTTCGACGAGGTTTCTGGGCACGAATACTGGTAGATAAGCCGCATGCATTCAATGTTTTTATCGGCCTCCAACAAGGGGCCAGGATGGCAAAAAGATCGTATCCTGGCATTGCTTGGACATAATGTGATCAAAGCCGCCGGGCGGCGCTTTCCCGAGGCCAGGCCCGGCGATATGGCCTTGAGCCTCATCTTGCGCCGCGGCAAGGACCCCTTGGGATACTCCCATCGCGGTGATCGTCTGGGCTATCCCGCGAGCCTGGTTAAGCTCTTTTTCATGGTCGCTACCGAGGCATGGCTGGCGAAGGGTCGGCTGACCCCCTCGCGGGAGCTCCGCGAGGCCGTCGCGGCCATGATCGCCTGGTCGAGCAATGACGCCAGCTCGCTTATTGTCGACCTGTTGACCCGTACGACCAGCGGACCGGCCTTGCCGCCGGCGGCCTTGGCGCGCTGGCTCGCCCGCCGCCAAATCCTCAACCGCTATTTCGCCGGCTGGCACCGGCCCGAATTCGCCGGCATCAATCTGGCCCAGAAGACCTGGAATGAGGCGCCTTACGGCCGGGAGCACCAGTCCTGTTTCGCGGTGCCCAGGAACCGCAACCGCCTCAGCACCGACGCGGTCGCCCGCCTGCTGCTGGCGCTCTGCGAAGGCGAGGCCGCGAGCCCGCGGCAGAGCCGCGCCATGCTCCGGCTGTTGGCCCGTTTTCCCGCGAAGGTCGATCGGAAGGACCCCTGGAATCAGGTGACGGGGTTCCTGGGCGAAGGCCTGCCCCCGGATGCGCGGGTCTGGTCGAAGGCGGGGTGGAGCAGCACGACGCGGCATGATTCGGCGATCGTCGAGCTGGCCGACGGCACGCGCTTCATCCTGGTCGTCATGACCTATGGGGCCGCCCTGGCGGCCAACCGGCGGTTGCTGCCCTTCATCGCGCGGCGGGTCGCAAGCGGGGTGCAGAGGCTTCGGAGGTAGCGGTCCGGCCGCGTTCGGCGGCGGCGGTTCAGTAGCGGCCGGCGAGCTTCGCTCTTTATACCGTCATGGTCGGCGTAGGCCGACCATCCACGAGTTTGCTCTCCGCAATTCTCGCTCGCCTTGCGCGGTCTGCAGCCTTCGCAATTTTACACGCCTTAGCAGGGATTCTCGTGAAATTGGGGGGTACCAAGCTTACTTCGGATCGCTAGGGGCCACCTTCGATAGTGCATTCGGCCGAAAATGGACAAGTCCGGGTAAATAGGCAAATGACTCGCTTGAAACAGCGGCGCGTTCTGGCGGTCATAATGGCGATCCTAATCCCTGTCTTCCCACTGAGTTCTGTGAAGGCAACCGAGGCCGGTAGTCCGGTTGGATATTGGCTGACGGAAAGCGGGGATGGAGTGATAGAGATTACTCGATGTGAAAACGCGCTATGCGGGCAGATCGTTGGTATTGACCGCGCACCCGATGCGCCCATTCCGACCGATGTGCATGGCAGGCCTGAATGCGGTCTGACCATCATTGAGCACGAGGTCCCGACCTCCCGTGGGCTTTGGACCGGGTCGATCACCGACCCGAGGGATGGAAGTACCTACGGAGCCGACCTGTGGCTTGACAATGCTGATCGGCTTCACATTCGCGGCTACCTGGGCATCCCCCTCTTCGGACGGACCCAAACCTGGACACGGTATGCCGGTCAACTATCCGGCGGATGCCGTTTTGGCTAGACCCGGTCCGAGGACGGGGCCAGCCGGTCTGCACCGAACCGGCGAGACCTAGCTACTCCGCCGCCGTCTGCCGCACCGTCGGCGCGCGGAAGGCGGTCAGGAGCTCTTCCTGGCGCTTTGCGGCCTTGTCGAGATGGGCCTGCTTCACATGGCCGTAGCCGCGGATCTGCTCCGGGAGGCTGGCCAGGGCCACCGCCAGGCGGTGCCGGTCATGGTCGAGCTTGCCCAGGATCTCCTCGATCAAGGCCTCGTAATCGGTGATGAGCCGGCGCTCGATCCGGCGCTCCGCCGTGCGGCCGAAGGGATCCAGCGCCGTACCGCGCAGGAACTTCAGCCGCGCGAGCAGGCCGAAGGCCTTCATCATCCAGGGGCCGTAGGTCTTCTTGATCGGCTTGCCGCTCTCGGGATCGCGCGGATTCAGCAGCGGCGGGGCGAGGTGGAATTCGAGCTTGTAGTCGCCTTCGAAATGCCGCTCCAGCGCCTCGCGGAAGCTGCCGTCGGTATAAAGCCGCGCCACCTCATATTCGTCCTTATAGGCGAGCAGCTTGAAGTAGTAGCGCGCCACCGCCTCGGCGAGGCCGGTGAGGCCCGGCGTGCGCTCCGCCTCGGCGCGCTGGACGCGCTCGACCAGATGGCGGTAGCGCTCGGCATAGGCAGCGTCCTGATAGCGGGTGAGGAAGTCGCTCCGCTTGGCGACGATCTCCGGAAGCGTCCGGGCGATGGGCTCCGGCTGGCTCTCCGGCGACATCTCCACCGCCAGGCGCTCGACGGCGGCCTGGTCATGAGCCGCGCGCCGGCCGAAGAGGAAGGCGCGCTTGTTCGGCTCGGCGGCGACGCCGTTGAGCTCGATCGCCTGCTCGATGGCCGCGGCCGAGATGGGAATCAGCCCCTTCTGGTAAGCGAAACCAAGCATGAAGAGATTGGTGGCGATGGAATCGCCCAGCAGCGAGGTGGCGAGCCGCGTGGCATCGACGAAATCCGTGGCGCCCGGGCCTGTCGCATCGCTGATCATCGTCTTCAGTGTTTCGAGCGGGAATTCCAGATCCGGATTGCGGGTGAAATCCCCGGTCACCGCCTCATTGGTATTGATGACCGCGCGGGTCTCGCCCTGGGCGATCTTGGACAGCCCGTCGAAGGTAGCGGCGACGATGATGTCGCAGCCCAGCAGCAGCCGCGCCCCGCCGGCGGCAAGCCTGACGGCATGGATATCCTCCGGGCGCTGGGCGAGGCGGACATGGCTGAAGACCGCGCCGCCCTTCTGGGCCAGCCCGGTCATGTCGAGGATCGAGCAGCCCCGGCCCTCGATATGGGCCGCCATACCCAGCAGCGCGCCGATGGTGACGACCCCGGTGCCGCCGACCCCGGTGATGAGAATGCCATAGGGCTCGGCCAAGCCCGGCAGCACCGGCTCCGGCAGGAGGGCGAAGGGCAGGTCGCCCGGCTTCGGCTTGTGCCGGCGGAGCCCCCCGCCATGCACAGTGACGAAGCTGGGGCAAAAGCCGTTGACGCAGGAGAAATCCTTGTTGCAGGTCGATTGGTCGATCGCGCGCTTGCGCCCGAATTCGGTCTCCAGCGGAATGACCGAGAGGCAATTGGAGGCGGTGCCGCAATCGCCGCAACCCTCGCAGACCAGCTCGTTGATGAAGACCCGCTTGGGCGGATCCTCCATCAGCCCGCGCTTGCGCCGCCGGCGCTTCTCCGCCGCGCAGGTCTGGTCGTAGACGATCGCGGTGACGCCCGGCGTCTCGCGCATCTCGCGCTGGACATGGTCGAGCCGGTCGCGGTGGAAGACCTCGACCTCGGCCGGGAAGGCGCCCGATGTGGGGTATTTCTCCGGCTCGTCGGTGACGATGGCGATCTTGCCCACGCCCTCGGCGCGGAGCTGATTGGCGACGATGGGCACGTCGAGGGGCCCGTCCACCGGCTGGCCGCCGGTCATGGCCACGGCATCGTTGTAGAGCAGCTTGTAGGTGATGTTCACATTGGCGGCGACGGCGGCGCGGATCGCCAGGCTGCCGGAATGGTAATAGGTGCCGTCGCCCAGGTTTTGGAACACATGGGGCGTCTTGCTGAAGGG
>DATHQQ010000687.1:0-6098 GCA_035482595.1 Verrucomicrobiia bacterium | reverse complement strand
CACTGGCTCCCAGGAGGCTTCTGGTGCCGCTGTTGTTGCCCGACCCCACGCCTGCGCCGAGGAGGCCGCCATTGCCGGCATTCCTGCCGGCAAGCACGCCGGCGCCGACCAGCGCGCCATTGCGGCTGATATCGCCGGTGTCGACGCCCGCGCCGACCAGCCCGCCATCGGTAGTTTTATCGCCGCTTCCGACGCCGGCGCTGACGAGACCACCCATGCCGGGATTACCCGTCGAGCCGCCGAGCGTCCCACCCGGGCCGCCGGCAACCGGACCGCCAAGCGTGCGAGGGCCGGTGCCTGGTCCGTCGGCGATGACTCCGCCGCCCGGCAGTTCGCCGCCGATAGGCCCGCCGGTCGGCGGTTCGCCCGGGGGAGGTCGCCCCGTGGGAGGTCGGGAATCACCGATCCTCCCGGCGGAGGACGCATCGTCACTGGGCGTCATTCGGCCGTCGACGAAGGTGGAAGCGTCGATAGCACCAGTCCAGACCCCGGAAGAGTCGGGCCCAATAGGGTTGCCGAGCGTGATCGGGTTCTCCAAATTCGCCGGAGCAAAGGAGACCGCCGGACGGGGCGGCCCTGCCGCGGTGTTCGGGCCCAGGGCCCGAGGGGAACCGAAATGCGCGGCCCCGACGGGTTCCGGCGCCGTCCAGGACGACAAGCGCAATGAGGCTATCTCCTGTATCGTGAGTCCACCAACGCGGGTTCGATCGATGGCGACGGGCCCCAGGTCGTCGACGGCGACCCGCACCGTCCGGATCCGGCTCGTGCCGAGTGGGCTCGCGGGGCTGCAGGCGGCAGGGGAAAGCCCTATCAGCAGGGCACTCACGGCGAGGGCCAGCGACAACCCCGTGCCGACAAGGAGCAGATTCGATGCCGCCGGCCGCGGGGGGGCATGCGCCGCGTCCGGATCGGCAGAAATCTCGGAACCACCTTCCGACCTCATCGGCATGGCCTCCTGGCCAGGGCGCGCGTAGATACGCGGTACAATGGCCGGGAAGCCTGCCGGTTGCCGCCGCTCCAGGGAATGACACAGCCGATCGCCGACGGCGGGACCGCCAGCGCCCGACCGGGAAGTGCTCTTTACTAGGGCTCTAGTTGCTCTAACTAGAGACCCAGCCCGCCTGCCGTCCTGGCGGCACCCCCAAGGGCGCCGCCGACGGCATTCACCAAACCTTGTGCCAAGTCACACTTGAAGTCGGCAGCCTGCTCCGCGGATGCGGCGTGACTAGATCCGAAGCAAATCGCCACGCCTGCAACCAGAGCAACAGGCCCCAACGCACGGAATGCTTGTTCGATGTTGGACAGTGTGTCGGCCCGGTAAACATGTGTGACCTGCGGACAGCGTTGTTACCGATGTGACAAGAACGCGTGCGGGCGCGACTGGTTGCCGCAGAATCAGCGGGCGAATGATTATTACGAGTATTGACGAATTACCAAGGAAATTTCGGCAAGCGTGAAAACCAATTCCGCCGACAAGGAAGGTAATCCACGATGAATCGAGAAATTCCTATTGATCCGACGCCAATTTCTTGGCCGCGAAAGGCAATCCGTCTCTACAATCTTTGCAGGCCCGATTTGGCCGTCGCGCCGGGAGAGCCCCAGGGAGAGCGCCCGATCACGAGCAGTTGATCGGGAGGAGATCGGGCTGTATCTGAGGGCTGGCGGCTGGACTAGCATCGCGGCGCTGCACACCGTCCAAGGGGAGGAGCTTATGGGCGTTCTCATCATTCATCACAAGGTGGCCGATTTCGCGACCTGGAAGCCGGTCTACGACGGCCATGACGCGATCCGCAAGGGAGCCGGCCTGACGAAGGGCCATGTTTTTCGGGGCGTCTCGGATCCTAATATGGTGACCATCATTCTGGAGTTCGCCGACCGCGCCAAGGCCGAAGCATTCTCCGCCTCCGACAATCTCAAGAATGCGATGAAGGCCGCGGGGGTCGTCGGCAAGCCCGAGATCCACATGATGACTCGAGCGGACTAGCCGCGCGATCCGGCCAATCGAAGCGGCTTGGCCCGCCGTGGCGGTGGGCAGCAAAAATTCGGTTGACATGCTGGGAATTTAATCCTAGGATAAATATATGATCGCCATCGCCTCCCGAGAGGCTAGGCGACAACAGTTCAACCTCCCTCTCCAGTCTCCGTGTCGAAGCGCTCGCAGCAGCAGCTGCGCGGCTATACATCGACGGTACGCGGGGAGATCGGGGCGGCGATCGCAAATCAAGGCAAAGACGAGATCCGCGGCGAGCAAACTCGTGGATGGTCGGCCCCCTGCCTTCGCGGGGGCAGGCTCCGCTACGACCATGACGACAGAGAGCGAGGCTTGCCGGCTCGTCACCCGGCGGAGAGGCTAGGCATGGCAGCGAGAAAAACCTCGGCCGGATCGCCGGCGCGCGGCAAGAAGGCAACGGCCCCGCTCATGCGCGAGGCGCTGATGCTCTCCTTGCAGCGCGAAGCCGGCAAGGGGTCGAAGACCCCGCGGTCGCAGATGGTGGCCGATGCCCTGGTCGATGCCGCGATCAAGGGCGAGATGGCGGCGGTGCGCGAGGTCTTCCACCGCATCGACGGCAAGACCGCCGAAGCCCTCGGCGGCGAGGAGAGGAGGGGCCCGGGTGAGCTGCGGATCCGATGGCTGACGGCAGAGGACGAGGTGCCCGGCGCCGACAAGATCCACACCGACAAAATCCGCAAAGAGCCGAAGACCCCCCGTTCCTAGTCCCCTATCAACCGCGTCCGGCCTTCGAGCCCTATCACTTCAGGGCGCAGCGCTGGGCGATCATGGTCTGTCACCGCCGCGCGGGAAAGACGGTCGCCACGATCAACGATCTGATCCTCCGCACGGCGCACTGCCGGCGCAGCAATCCGCGCGGGGCCTATATCGCGCCGCTGCACAAGCAGGCCAAGGATGCGGCCTGGGATTACCTCAAGGACTACGGGCTGACGATTCCCGGGGCCGAGGCGCGGGAGAGTGAGCTCAGCCTGGAGCTGCCGTACGGCGGCAGGGTGCGACTCTACGGCGCCGACAATCCCGATGCGCTGCGCGGCATCTACCTCGACGAGGTCGTGCTGGATGAATATGCCCAGATGCGCGACGGGCTGTGGAGCGAGGTCATCCGCCCGGCGCTGGCGGACCGCGAAGGCAATGCCACCTTCATCGGCACACCCATGGGGCGCAACGCCTTCGCTTCCCTCTGGGGGCGGGCAGAGAGCGATCCCGCCTGGTTCTCGCTGATGCTGAAGGCGAGCGAGAGCGGGATTCTGCCGGCCGCGGAACTGGCCGCGGCGCGCCAGGAGATGAGCGCCGATCAATATGCCCAGGAATTCGAATGCAGCTTCGACGCCGCGGTGCAGGGCACCTATTACGCGGCACTGATCCGGCAGGCGGAAGAGGAGAAGCGGATCGGCGCCGTGCCCTGGGAGCCCAGGCTCCCCGTTCATAGCGCCTGGGATCTCGGCATCGGGGATTCGACCGCCATCTGGTTCTTTCAGCAAAGCGGGCTGGAGATCCGGGTGATCGACTACCACGAGAACAACGGCGTCGGGCTGTCGCATTACGCCGGTGAGCTGCTGGCGCGCAAGACCAGGGGCTGGGCCTTCGGCGAGCATATCCTGCCGCATGACGCGGAGGTAAGGGAGCTGGGCTCCGGCAAGAGCCGGGTCGAGACCCTGCAGGGGCTCGGCATCAATCCCCGCGTCCTGCCGGCCATGCCGGTGGATGATGGGATCCAGGCCGTGCGCGCGCTGCTGCCGCGTTGCCGCTTCGATGCCGGGTGCTGCGGGCGCGGGCTCGAGGCGCTCCGGCAATACCGGCGCGGCTATGACGAGCGGCTGAAGGCCTTCCGCGGCCGGCCGCTGCATGACTGGACCAGCCATGGGGCGGATGCCTTCCGCTACCTGGCCATGGGGCTGCCGGAGCCTGCGGCCAAGCAGAAGCCGATCACCTATCCGAAAGGGAGCTATGTATGAATCTGCAGGAGCGGATGGCGCTGGTCGGGCGCATCGAGGCGCTGGAGAAGCGGGGCGATCTCGCGGCACGGGTCGAAGTCCTGGAAGCGGCGCTGCACAAGGCCAATGGCGAAATCGCAGGGATAAAGCTGCGCCTCGCGCGGATGGCCAAGAGCGCGGCGGACTGATTCATGGCCAAGAAGCTCGGCGAGGACGAAATCCTGGCGCTCTGCCAGGCGCAGATGCGGGGCGCGCTCGGCTTCCTCCAGGGAAGGCTGGCGCAGAGCCGGCTGAAGGCGCTGCGGTTCTACAATGCCGAGCCCTATGGCAATGAGGTCGACGGATCCTCCCGGATCGTCACCACCGAGGTCCGCGACACCATCGAATCGGCCATGCCCTCGCTGATGAAGGTGTTCATGAGCGGCGACAAGGTGGCGCAGTTCGATCCCACCGGGCCCGAGGACGAGGCCGTGGCCGACCAGGCGACGGACTATGCGAACTACATCTTCACTCGGGACAATGACGGCTTCGGCATCCTGCAGACGGCCTTCCGTGACGGGCTGATCCAGAAGCAGGGTGTGGTCAAGATCTTCTGGGAGGAGATCGAGGATCGCAAGCGCGAGACCTATCGGGGGCTGAGCGATGCCGAGATGGAGCAGCTGCTGGCCCCCGACGAGGTCGAGGTGCTGGCGCATAGCGCCGAGCAGGGCGCGCTCGCCCAGATCGATCCCGCGACGGGGCTGGAAACCGTGACCGCGGCGACGCTGCATGATCTGGTGGTGCGGCGGAAGAAGACCACCGGCCGGGTGCGGATCGTCAATGTGCCGCCGGAGGAATTCCTCATCAGCCGGCGGGCGACCGGCCTGTCGGATGCGAGCTTCGTCGCCCATCGCGTCAAGAAGACGGCCTCTCAGCTCATCGAGCAGGGCTATAGCCGGGAGATCGTCGAGGATCTGCCGGGCGACGATGCCCAGCAATTCAACGAGGAGCGGATCGAGCGCTTTCGGGCCGAGGATGAGGCGCCGGAGACCGGTGGGGACAGCATCGACCCGTCGATGAAGGAGATCTGGGTCACCGAATGCTATCTGCCCATCGATGTGGACGGCGACGGCATCGCCGAGCTGCGCAAAATCACCATCGCCGGCGACCCCGCGACGAAGCTGCTGGACAACGAGCAGATCGACAGCCTGCCCTTCCGGGCCTGGACGCCGATCCCCCAGCCGCACAAATTCTTCGGCCTGTCGCTGGCGGACCTGACCATGGATCTCCAGCTCGCCCAATCGACGGTGGTGCGCCAGCTCCTCGATAACATGTATCGGGTCAACAACGGCCGCTCCGCCATCTCGGGCAAGGTCAATATCGAGGATATGCTGACGGTGCGGCCGGGCGGGCTGGTGCGCATGACCGACCCGAATGCACTGCCCGAGGGCCTTATCATGCCCCTGGTGACGCCGCCCTTGGGCAACATGGCCTATCCGCTGCTGGAGTTCCTCGACGCCAAGCAGGAGACCCGCACCGGAATCACCCGCTACAACCAGGGCCTCGATGCCAATAGCCTGAACAAGACGGCCTCGGGTATCAACACCATCACCGGCTATGCCCAGCAGCGCCAGGAGCTGATCGCGCGCAACGCCGGCGAGATGCTGGTGGCGGGGACCTTCAAGTCGATCCTCGCGCTGATCTGCAAGCACCAGCAGGAGCCGCGGATCATCCGCCTCAGGAATAAATGGGTTCCGATGGACCCGCGCGAATGGAACGACCAGATGGATGTGACGGTGACCGTGGGGCTCGGCACCGGCAACAAGGACCAGCAGCTAGGCCACCTCATGATGATTCTGCAGACGCAGCAGGCGGCGATGCAGCAGCTGGGGCCGGGCAATCCGCTGGTCGATCTGGGGAACATCTACAACACGCTGGAGAAGATCTGCGAGAATGCGGGGCTGAAGACGGCCGATCCCTACTTCAACGACCCGGACGAAGCCGCGAGGGACGGGAAGCTGGTCGATCAGATGCCGCCGAAGCCCCAGGACCCGCGGGCCGTCGCGGCGCAGGGCAAGGCGCAGGCAGACGTGATGCGGGCGCAGAACGAGCCGGCCATGGCGCAGCAGCAGGCCATGCTGGACATGCTGGGCAAGCTGCTGGCGGCGAAGATC
>DATHQQ010000686.1:0-5343 GCA_035482595.1 Verrucomicrobiia bacterium | reverse complement strand
GAGGATCAGTTCACCGTCGTCTTCAACTGGCCGCTGGGCGCGGCCCTCTCCTTCATCCTGCTCGCCATCGTGCTGCTGATCCTGGCGGCCTGCTATCCGCTGTTGCGCCGCAATCTGCAGGGCCTGGCATGAGCCGGCTCTGGCCCCTCGCGCTGAAGACCTATCTGGGCCTGACCCTGGCCTTTCTCTATCTGCCCATCGCGGTGATGATCCTGATGGCCTTCAATGAATCGCCGCTCTACAAGCTGCCGGTGGTCTGGGACACGATCTGGTTCGTGAAGCTCGCCGGCAACGACCGCCTGCTGACTGCCAGCGCCCATTCCATCGTCCTGGCGCTCGCCAATACGGTGGTCGCCACGGCGCTCGGCACCATGGCGGCCTTCGCCTTCGCCCGCTATCAGTTCCGCGGCAAGACCTTGCTGCAGATCCTGCTCTTCCCGCCCATCACCATCCCCTGGCTCATCATCGGCACCTCCATGCTGGTGCTGTTCTTCTGGGTCGGCATCGGCCGGGGCCTGCATTCCCTGCTGCTCGGCCATGTCGCGCTCTCCATCCCCTATGTGGTCGTCGTGGTGGGCGCGCGTCTCAAGACCTTCGGCCCCGTCTATGAGGAGGCGGCAGCAACCTTGGGCGCCACGCCCTGGCAGGCCTTCTGGCGCATCAGCGCGCCGCTGATGGCGCCTGGCGTCATCGCCGCCGCGCTCTTCGCCTTCGCCGTCTCCTTCGACCAGTTCGTCATCTCCTATTTCCTGGCGCCGCCGGGCTGGACGACCTTGCCGGTGGAGATCTATTCGGCGATCCGCAAGGGCTTCACCCCGGAGATCAACGCCATCTCCACCATCATCATCCTGGTCTCCATGGGGCTGATGCTGATCTTCGCGCGGCTCTACCGGTTCGGGGGCGAGAGATGAGCGTTGTCGAGATCGACCGGGTGGAGAAGCATTACGGTCCGGTGGCCGCCTTGGCCGGGGTCTCGCTCACCTTCGCCGACGGCGAGTTCTTCGGCCTGCTCGGCCCCAGCGGCAGCGGCAAGACGACGCTGCTGCGGGCCATCGCCGGCTTCGTCGAGCCCGATGCCGGCGAGATCCGCCTCGACGGCCGCGACATCGGCCATACGCCGGTGCACAAGCGCGAGATCGGCATGGTGTTCCAGAACTATGCCCTCTTCCCGCATATGAGCATCTTCGACAATGTCGCCTTCGGCCTCAGCGTGCGGGGACAGCCCACCGCCGACATCAAGCGCCGGGTCGGCGAGATGCTCGCCCTGGTGCGGCTCTCAGGCATGGAGAAGCGCACCCCCCGCCAGCTCTCCGGCGGGCAGCAGCAGCGCATCGCGCTCGCCCGGGCGCTCGTCACCCGGCCGCGGCTTCTTCTTCTCGACGAGCCTCTAGGCGCGCTGGACAAGCGGCTGCGCCAGCAGATGCAGATCGAACTGAAGCAGATCCAGCGCGAGGTCGGCATCACCACGGTCTTCGTCACCCATGACCAGGAGGAGGCGCTGACCCTCTCGGACCGGATCGCCATCTTCGACGAGGGCAAGGTCGTCCAGGCCGGCAGCCCCCATGAGGTCTATGAGCGCCCGGCCACGGCCTTCGCCGCCAATTTCCTGGGCGATGCGAATTTCTTCGAGGGTAAGGTCGTCGAGCCCGGCCGGGTTGCCGCGGCGGGCGGCGAATTCGCGACCGAGGATCCTTTGCCGGCGGTGGGTTCCCCCGTGATCCTCGCCGTGCGGCCGGAGAAGATCTTTCTCGCGCCACCGAGTGCGCCCGCAGCGCCGGGCAATCGCCTGGACGGAATTCTGAGCCAAGCCGTCTATTCCGGCATGAGCACGATCTACAAGGTGAGCGTGGGCGGCCGCGAGCTCACGGTCTTCGCCCAGAACCGCAGCGGCCAGGATTTCGTGGCCGGCGATGCGGTGCGGCTGGAATGGTCGCCTGCCCATAGCGTCGTCGTCAGGCCATGACCGCATCGCTAGGTGCCTTGGGCCCGGATACCGTCCATGTCGTCGTCGACATGCAGCGGCTCTTCGACGAGGACACGGGCTGGCGCGTGCCGACTCTCGCCTCGATCGTGCCGCCGATCGCGCGGCTGATCGAGCACCGGCCCGACCGCGCCCTCTATCCCCGCTTCATCACGCCCTCGACTCTCGAGGCCGCCAACGGCGCCTGGCAGACCTACTACCGTCAATGGCCCCAGGTGATCCGCCATCGCCTGCCGCCCGGCATCTTCGATCTCATCGCGCCCCTGGCGCGCCATGCCGCACCGGAACAGCAGATCGACAAGGAGGGTTTCTCCGCCTTCTCCGCGCCTTCCTTCGCCGAGCGGCTGCGCGATCTGGGTGCGGCCACGCTGGTGCTGAGCGGGGTGGAGACCGATGTCTGCGTGCTGGCTACGGCGCTGGACGCGGTCGATCGCGGCTTCCGGGTCGTGGTCGCCGTCGATGCCGTCACCAGCTTCTCGCCGGCCGGCCATCGCGCGACCCTCGACCACGTTCTGCCGCGCTTCGAGCATATGCTCGATCTGGCCGTGAGCGCGGACATCCTCGCCGCCTGGAACAAGTGAGCCTTCGCGATGTCGGAATCGATCATTCCCCTGGAGCGGCGCTGGAACAGCTGGGATGCGGAGCACCCCGCCGCGATGCGCTATCTGCCGCTCGGGCTCGATATCGACCTCTGCGCCTACGCGGCCAGCCGCAACAGCTTCACCCGTTTCCCTGCCGGTGCCGAGGGTCTGCGCCTGGGCCCGCGGCATATCGACGGCAATGGCATCGAGCTCGATCTGGCCCATGCCGGGACGGAGCTTCGCCTCGCCTATGACAAGCCCGATCCCTTTACCTTGCGCGGCAGGTGGCAGGCGGGCCGAATGGCCGAATGGGGCCTGCGCTTCTGGGTCATGCTGGCTATCCGCAGCGACGACGGCGCCGAATGGGTCGTCGATCCCGAGAGCGGCGAGCTGACGGCGGAGATCCGCGGCCATCGCGTTGTCGTCAAGGGCGAGCGGGCGCCGCTGATGGCAACCTTCCACGCCGATATGGACGCGCTGCAAAGCGAGTACGAGACCAAGGGCTATTTCTGCCTGGAGTCACGCGGTGAGCGTGGCTGCTTCGCCGTGCTGCGCTACCATCTCGAGGAGATGCCGAGCTTCGCCTTCGCCGTGAGCGTGGGGGAGGCGAGGGACCAGGCGGCGTCGCGCGCAAGCGCGGCGCTTTCCGCCCCCGCGCGGTCGGTGCCGGAGATCCAGGGTGGCGCCCATGCGCGCGCGCTGGATGCGGTGCGCGACGTGATCGGCTGGAACACGGTCTGGGATCCGATCAACCGACGGCCCTATACCTCCCTCAGCCGCAATTGGGTCAGCCAGAAATTTGGCGGCTTCGGCGTCTGGCTCGACGATATCTTCTACCACGCGCTCATGGCCGGCCTGTTCGATGCCGAGGTGGCGCGCGAGAATCTCCGCGCGATCTATGCCGGGGCGACGGCGGCGGGGAATCTTCCCTGCCTGGTGACGGGGCGCGATTCCTGGATCGACCGCACCCAGCCGCCCATCGGCAGCTTCATCTGCTGGATGCTGCACAAGCGCCTGGGCAGCCGCGACCTCCTGCAAGAGGCCTGGCCGGTGCTTCTGGCCAATCACGACTGGTGGTGGCGCACGCGCGACGGCAATGGCGACGGGCTGGTGGAATACGGTACCTCGCCGGTGGGCAGCGGCCTCTATCGCGGGACCAAGCTGGCGGCGAAGGACGAGTCCAGCATGGACAATTCGCCGACCCATGACGAGGCGAAGCTCGATACGACGAGCTGGACCCTCGACTGTGCCGATGTCGGCCTCAACAGCCTGCTTGCCCTCGATGGCGAGATGCTGGCCCTGATCGCAACGGAGCTGGGCGAGGTGGCGGAGGCCGAGCGCCTCGCCGCCCGCGCCGAGGCGCTGAAGGCGCGCATCGCCGACCGGCTCTGGGACCCGGCGCGCAAGGTGTTCGCCAATCGGCTCTGGTCTGGCGAATTCGTGCGCAGCCTGGCGCCCACGAGCTTCTATCCGCTGCTCTGCGGCGCCGCCACGCCCGAGCAGGCCCGCGCCATGGTGGGACTGCTGAGCGATCCCGCGAAATTCGGCGGCGACTGGCTGCTGCCCTCGGTCACCCGCGACGATCCGGCCTTCCCCGACAATGTCTATTGGCGCGGGCGCATCTGGCCGCCGCTGAATTTCCTGGTCTATCAGGGGCTGAAGCGCGCCGGCTTCCCGGCCGAGGCGAGCCTCCTGGCCGAGAACGGCTATCGGCTCTTCCGCGGCGAATGGGAGGCCAACCGCCATTGCCCCGAGAATTTCGGCGCCGTGAGCGGCCGCGCCCTCGACCAGCCCGATACCGATCCCTTCTATGGCTGGGGTGCGCTGATGCCGGCGATCGCGGTGGCCGAGACCACCGACATCACTCCCTGGGGTGGGTTCGAGGTCACTCATGACGAGAGCATCTGCCTGGGCCCCCTGCTCACGCCCTTGGGGCGGACCACCATCGACAGCGGAATCGGCGACAAGAGCCCGGACGAGAACGGCGCCAGCGTGCTGAGCATCACCACCGGCGGCAGGTTGCGTCTTCGCACCGACATTCGCGGTCGCTTCCGCCACATCGAGCTGGGCGACCGCCATCTCCGCCTCGAGCTGCCCGAGGGCGCGCCCGGCTGGATCGAGATCCCCGGCGGCAAGGTTCTCCAGGCCCGGCTCGATGGCAAGGCGCTGAGCGCCGCCGACTGCCGGGTCGCGATCCCGGCGCGCAAGAAGCCGGTGATCCTCGAGCTCTTCCGCGAGGGCGCATGATCCTGGTCTTCGGCTCACTCAATGTCGATCTGGTGGTGCGGGTGAAATCGCTGCCCCGGCCCGGCGAGACCGTGCTGGGGCCGAGCTATGACGTGGTCGCCGGCGGCAAGGGCGCCAATCAGGCGCTGGCCGCCGCGCGGGCCGGCGCCAAGACCGCCATGGTGGGGGCCGTCGGCAGCGATGATTTCGCTACGACCGCGCTCGCCGAGCTCTCAGCGGCGGGGGTCGATCTGACCGGTGTGGCGCGGCGGGGACCGCGCACCGGGGCCGCCTTCATCACCGTCGACCGCAAGGGCGAGAACGAGATCGTCGTCGCCTCGGGCGCCAATCTGAAGACGCGCCAGAGCCAGGTGGCCGAGGCGGCGCTGGGGTCCGGGACGTTGGTCGTCCTGCAGATGGAGGTGCCGCCGGCGCAGAATTGGGCACTGGCCCGCCGCGCCACAGCCCGCGGCGCCCGGGTACTCCTGAACGTCGCCCCGGCACAGCCCTTGCCCGCCGAGGCGCTCGCCGCTGTCGACTGGCTCGTCGCCAATG
>DATHQQ010000685.1:0-8662 GCA_035482595.1 Verrucomicrobiia bacterium | reverse complement strand
TGCTCGACCTGATCCAGAGTCACGCGCTCAAGCTCAGCGACGTCGAGATGTTCGTGCTCGACGAGGCCGACCGCATGCTCGACATGGGCTTCATCCGCGACATCCGGCGCATCGCCGCCAAATTGCCCGCGGCGCATCAGTCGCTGCTGTTCTCCGCCACCATGCCCGGCGACATCGCCTCGCTGGCGGACAGCATGCTCAACAATCCGGTGAAGGTGACGGTGACCCCGGTCGCCTCGACGGTCGAGCTCATCGATCAGAAGGTCTTCTTCGTCGACCAGGCCAGGAAGCGCGAGCTGCTGGCCGGCATGCTGAGCGACAAGACCATCGGCCGGGCGCTTGTCTTCACCCGCACCAAGCATGGTGCCAACAAGCTCGTGCGCCAGCTGGTCGAGAGCCGGATCGGCGCCGATGCCATCCATGGCGACAAGACCCAGGGCGCCCGCCAGCGGGCGCTGGCCGATTTCCGCAGCGGACGCACCCGCGTGCTGGTGGCGACCGACATCGCCGCCCGGGGCATCGATATCGACGGCATCACCCATGTCATCAATTTCGAGATCCCGAATATGCCGGAGAGCTATGTCCATCGGATCGGGCGGACCGCCCGGGCCGGGGCGACCGGCATCGCGCTCTCCTTCTGCGGCCCGGAGGAGCGCAGCTATCTGCGCGACATCGAGCGCCTGACCCGGCGCACCCTCACGGTGGTGGCCGATCATCCCTTCGTCTCGGCCGCCGCAAGCGCGCCGATGAAGAGCACCGCCCCTCGTGACGGTGAGCGCGAGGGCGGTTACAGGAACGGCAAAGGCCAGCGCAGCTTCCGCGGCCGCAGCCAGGGCGGCCGCAGCCAGGGCGGACGCCCGAGCGGCGGCCGGCCCAGCGGTGGTCGCCCCAATGGCGGCCGACCAAGCCAGCGCGCCGCCTGATCAACAGAACGACGTCCTGAGAAGATCGGCGCCGTCCATCGCGACGGCGCCGATCTCTCGGAAGACCACCCGCTCTGGCGGAGCATCCGCTCCCTCCCCATATAGCTTCCATCATGCAACGAACAGATGAGAGAGCAAACTCATGCTGGATGATGCGAGCTTCATAAGAGACGACGAGAGACACGACCAGGAGGGCGGCGAATCGATCTCGCGCGCCGTCGCGGGGCCGCCGGCAGAGGGCGAGATCCTCGATGCCTATTCGCGCGCGGTGATCGGCGCCGTCGAGCTCGTCGGGCCTGCGGTGGTGCATATCCAGGTGGCCGGGGCGCCCAACGGCGCCGAGGCGACCCCCGATCGCCAGCCCCGGGGTGGCAGCGGCTCGGGCGTCGTCGTGGCGCCCGATGGGCTGATCCTCACCAACAGCCATGTGGTGCATGGCGCCGGTGCGATCTCCATCTCCACCCAGGACGGGCGGCGCCTGCCCGCGCGCCTGCTGGGCGATGATCCCGATACCGATCTCGCGCTGATCCGCGTCGATGCGGCCGTCACTCTGCCGGCGGCCAAGCTCGGCGATTCGCGCCAGCTCAAGGTCGGCCAGCTGGTTGTGGCCATCGGCAATCCGCTGGGCTTCGAATGCACGGTGACCGCGGGTGTGGTGAGCGGCCTCGGCCGCTCCTTGCGCGCCCGCTCGGGCCGGTTGATCGACGATGTGATCCAGACCGACGCCTCCCTCAATCCCGGCAATTCCGGTGGGCCGCTGGTGACCAGCGCCGGCGAGGTCGTGGGCATCAACACCGCCGTCATCATGGGCGCCCAGGGCATCTGTTTTGCCGTGGCCGGCAATACGGCGCGCTTCGTCCTCGGCCATCTGATCCGCCACGGCCGCGTGCGGCGCAGCGGTATCGGCATCGCGGGTCAGCACGCCCCCATCCTGCGCCGCGTCGCCCGCTTCCATGGCCTGGATCAGGAGAGTGGCGTGCGGGTGGCGGGGCTTGAGCCGGGCGGCCCTGCGGTCAAGGCTGGTCTCGAGGTCGGCGATATCCTCGTCGCCATCGACGGCAAGCCGGTGGGCGGGGTCGATGATCTGGTGCGGATGTTGACCGAGGATCGTGTCGGCCGCTCCACCGAGCTGGCGCTGCTGCGCCGGACCGAGCTGAAGCGGATTGCGGTCGTGCCGATGGAGCGCCCGCAGCGCGCCTGACGAATTACCCCGCCAGCACGACGCCGAGCAGCACGGCGGCATAGTGGCAGCCGGCGGCGGCCAATACGAGGCCGTGCCAGATGGCGTTGTGAAAGGCGAGCCTCCGCCAGAGATGGAAGAGGACGCCCAAGCTGTAGAGCAGGCCGCCGGTCACCAGCAGCCAGATCGCGGTTGCCGGAACGGATGCCGCCAGCGGCTCGCGCGCTGCCAGGATGCTCCAGCCGAGGAGCAGATATCCCGCGAGCTGCAGCCGCTCGAAACGGCGCGGGGCGGCCAACGCCAGGCCCGCCCCGGCGGCGGCCGTCAGCCAGACGAAGCCCAGCAGGCCCCAGCCCCAGGCCCCGCCCATCCGCCCCAGCAGGAAAGGCGTATAGCTGCCCGCGATCATGACGAAGATGGCCGCGTGATCGAACCGGCGGAACTGCTCCTTGCGCGCCGAGGGTGGTGTCAGGTTGTAGAGCGCCGAGCAGCTCAGCATGCCGGCGAGGCCCAGGGCATAGATGGCGACGGCGACGACGGTGCGGGCGTCGCCGCGCCCGGCCGCGAGACCAACCAGGACGAGCGCCGCGCCGACCCCCAGGCCCACGCCGAAGAGATGGATGCAGCGGTCGGCAATCTCCTCCTGCGGGCGGTAGCGGGGATGGGCGGCGGCGGTGCGTCCCTCCGTGGCGAAGCGCCTCATCTCCGCCTGCTCAGCGCTTTTCCCGCTCCAAGGCGGCGCGGGCCGCCCGCAGCTTGCGGCGGAGCGCGGGGCTCGGTTGCGGGTATTCGAGGTGGAGAGATTTCAACCGCTGGATCAGGGCTGCCGACACCACGAGGCGCGTGAACCATTTGTTGTCTGCCGGCACGACATACCAGGGCGCCTCGGGCGTGGCCGTATGGCGGATGACCTCCTCATAGGCATGCATATAGGCATCCCAATTCTCCCGGGCGGTCAGATCGGCGGGCTCGAACTTCCATTGCTTGTCGGGCTCCTCCAGCCGGGCGATGAAGCGCCGGCGCTGCTCCGCCTTGGAGACATGCAGGAAGAATTTGCAGGTGACGATGCCGTTATGGGCGAGATAGCGCTCGGCGCCCCGGATGTCGTCGAAGCGCTGCTGCCAGATCTTGGGGCCGACCAGCTTGGCCGGAAGATGCTCGCACGCCAGCAACTCGCGATGGACCCTGACCACCAGCGTCTCTTCGTAATAGGAGCGATTGAAGATGCCGATATGTCCGCTCTCGGGCAGCCGGCTCATGCAGCGCCACATGTAGTCATGGGCGAGTTCCTCCTCCGAGGGCCGGCGGAAGGCATAGACCCGGCAGCCTTGGGGATTGACCCCCGACATCACATGCTTGATGGCGCTGTCCTTGCCGGCGGCATCCATCGCCTGGAAGATGACCAGCAGCGCCCATCGGCGCTCGGCATAGAGGCGCTCCTGGAGTTCCCTCAGGCGCTCGACCCCTTCCTTCAGAAGATCGGTCGCCGTATCGCGGTCCAGCGACAGGCCAAGTGTGTCGGCCGGATCGACCTGCTTCAGGCGGAAATGCCGCCCTTTCTCGATCCGATAGGGCTCGATCAGCTTGGCGAGCTTCAAGGGCGGTGGCCCTCCTCGGGGTGCGGCCGTCACGGTCTTCGTCCTTAGCATGGGCGCCGGGGCAGGTCACGCGGCTGTGATGTTCCCCAATTTTTCGTAAGGTTGCTGGCGAGCAGAGCACGCTAACATGACGATCCGCTGCAACCCGCCCGATCGCCCCTTCCCCCGACAATCTGCTTCACCGTCTTCGCGAGGCTAACATGACCCTCCCCCTCATCGGTGCCGTCGACCGCGGCTTCTTCGCCAGCGTCTGGCGCCTGATAAAGCCCTATTGGAGCTCGGAGGAGAAATGGATCGCCCGCGGCCTCTTGGTCGTGGTGATCGGCCTCAATCTGGGACAAGTGTTCTTGAATGTGCAGTTCAATAGCTGGTATGGCCGTTTCTACGACGCGCTGCAGGCGAAGAAGCTGGGGATATTCTGGCATGAGATCCTGGTGTTCTTCATCCTTGCCACATGCTGGGTCGGCGTGGGGGTCTACGAATATTACCTGCGAAACAGCTTGGAGATCCGCTGGCGACGCTGGCTGACAGATCGGTATCTGACCAATTGGATGGCCGATCGGGTGTTCTACCGGATGGAGCTGACGGGCCGCGGAACGGACAACCCGGACCAGCGCATCCAGGAGGATCTGAAGCTATTCCCGTTCACGACACTGAATCTTGCTCTCGATGCCATGAGTAATGTGGTCAATCTCGTTTCCTTCATGACGATACTTTGGGGGTTGTCGGGCGCTATCAGTTTCGTCCTGGCCGGCATGAACATCACGATTCCGGGTTATATGCTGTGGGCCGCAATCCTCTATGCCGTCGTGGGTACGGGGATCACGCATCTGATCGGCCGCCGCCTCGCTGTTTTGTTGTTCGGGCAGCAGAAGCTCGAGGCGGATTTCCGCTATTCGCTCGTGCGTGTCCGCGAGAATGCCGAGGGAATCGCCCTCTACGACGGCGAGGAGGACGAGCGCGGCCGGCTTGGAGACAGCTTTGGCCAGGTCTTCGCCAATTGGTTCCGGATCATGCGGATGAGAAAGCGCCTGCTCTGGTTCAGTTTTTCCTATAACCAGCTTGCCGTGCTGTTCCCCTTCGTTACGGCGGCGCCTCGATACTTTTCCGGCGCCATAACGCTCGGCACCTTGATGCAGATCTCGAATGCCTTCGGCCAAGTGCAGTCCAATCTCTCCTGGTTCATCACCAGCTATCCCGATATCGCCGACTGGAAGGCCACCGCCGATCGGCTGATCGGCTTCGACCGGGCCATGGCCGCCGCTCAGGCCGCCGGCGCCCGCGGCACCGGCATTGACGTCGAGCCCGCAGCCGAGCCTGATTTGAAGATCGAGAATGTCGATCTTCGCCTGCCGGACGGCAAACCCCTCATCGCCGATATCTCCGCCGAGATTGAGCCCGGCGAGCGGGTGTTGGTGAGCGGTCCGTCAGGCTCGGGCAAAAGCACCCTCTTCCGCGCCATCGCCGGAATCTGGCCCTATGGTGCAGGCAAGATCATCATCCCGCAGCTGAAGCGGCTGCTCTTCCTGCCCCAACGGGCCTATGTGCCCATCGGCAGCCTCCGTAATGCCGTCACCTTCCCGGCAACCCCCGGTAAGTTCACCGATGCTCAAATCACGGAGGCGCTTACAGCCTGCAAGCTTGGTGACTATGTCAACCAGCTCGATGAGAGCCATCAATGGGATCGGCGTCTCTCGCCTGGCGAGCAGCAGCGTCTGGCGCTGGCCCGCGCGCTCCTGCAGCGACCCGACTGGCTGTTCCTCGACGAGGCGACCTCGTCTCTGGATTCGGAGACCGAGGCGGCGCTCTACAAACTTCTACTGGAACGTCTGCCCGAGACGACCTTCGTCAGCATTGCCCATCGCGCCGACCTCGCCGCCTTCCATCGCCGCCGGCTGCATTTCGAGCCGACTCCCGGCGGCATGAAGGTCGCCAGCGAGCCGCTCACCTGAGCGCTCGCCGCTTCTTCTTCTCCCTCTCCCCCCGTTCCCGGGGCGAGGGGACAAAAGAGGCAAGGGGGCGAGGTGCCTCACGCCCAGAGATACATGCCGCCGGCCCAGAGGAGACAGCCCGCGATCGCCCCCAGGATCGCACCCCAGATGCGGCGGCGGCGCCAGAGCAGGCCGCCGAGGATGAGTCCGATCAGCACGCCCGGCCAGGCGATCATCGCCAGGATCAGGGGATAGGAATACCAGGGGAAGGTGATGCTGATGTCGGACATCGGCTGCCGTGCTAGCTTGCAGCCATCACATTAGGAGCCGAGAGGAGGACACGCCATGGGCGAGACGACGACACGCGAGGGGCGCTGCCTCTGCGGTGCCGTGCGCTACCGGGTGACGGGCGAGCCCATCTGGACGGCGCATTGCCATTGCCAGAGCTGCCGCCGGGCGACCTCCGCCGCCTTCGCTACCTATGCCGGTTTTTTGCGCGACCGCTTCGAGATTCTCGCCGGCGAGCCTGCCGTCTATCGCTCATCGCCAGGCGTCGAGCGCCGGTTCTGCCGCAATTGCGGATCGCCGCTGACCTATGAGGGCGAGCGCTGGCCGGACCAGACCCATATCCTGGTCTGCAGCCTCGAAGATCCCGTCGGGGTGCAGCCCACCACCCATGTGCATACCGACGAGCAGCTCACCTGGCTCCATCTCGCCGACGGGCTGCCGCGTGAGTAAGCGGATGTCTAAAGCCGGGTGATCCGGTCGGGCGCCTGCCCGAGGCTCTTTTCGCACCAGAGCCGGCCCTGGGATTCGGCGCTCTCGGCGCTGGTCATGCGGTCGCTCATCTCCACCCGCCGGCCGTCGCGCCAGACAGACCAGAAATGACCGGCGGTGCCGTCGAGATTGCCCCATTTCTCGATGATGAGCTCGACCATCCGCTGCACTCCTGCTTTGCCCGGTTCAAGGCCCGGAAGACCTCATATAGTGTAGGCAACGCCCCGTCGGCTAGAGCCGTTGCTGCTGAGGTCCTTGTTCATGATCAAGATCGATGTCACCCGCCATCTCGATCCGGAAATGGCCGCCGCGGTCGCGGAGAGCGCCCGTCTCTATGCGGAGATCGTGGCCGAACGCGGACCGGTCGCGCCCGATGATCTCGCCGGCCAGCGCGCCTCCTACAATCACGAGCGCGCCTTCTGGAACGCGATCAAGCCGGCGCTGGCGGCGGTCGAGCCCTTGAAGATTCCGGGTCCCGGCGGCGTGATTCCTTGCCGTCTCTATCGTCCCAGCACGGCGAGGCCGCTGCCGGCGCTCGTCTATTTCCACGGCGGCGGCTGGATCCTGGGCAATCTCGATACTCATGACCGGATCATGCGCCTGCTGGCGGAGAAATCGGGCGCGGCCGTGCTGGGCGTCGATTACCGCCTGGCCCCGGAGCATAAATTCCCGGCCGCCTATGACGATGCGCTGGCGGCCTTCGAGCATCTGCGGCGCGAGGGGGTGGCGCTCGGCATCGATCCCGCGCGGCTGGCCCTGGGCGGCGATTCCGCCGGGGCCAATCTGGCGCTGGCAACCTGGCTGCAACTAGGGGTCGCGGCTCGGGCATCCGTGCGCTGCCTGCTTCTTTACTACGGCGCCTTCGGTCTTTCCGACTCGCCCTCGCGCCGCGCTTTTGGCAATGAGATCGACGGGCTGACCAAGGAGGATATCGAGCGCTTCCGCGCCTGCCTCGTTCGCGGTCCCGCCGATCTGGCGGATATCCGCCTCGACTGCCTTGCGGGCGACCTCCGCGGCCTCCCGCCGGCCTTCATCGCGGCCTCGGCCCTCGATCCCCTCCTGGACGACAGCCGGGCCCTCGCCCAGCTCCTGGGCGAGGCGGGGGTAGCCCATGAGCTGGTGGTCTACGAGGGTGTGCTGCATGGCTTCCTGCATCTCAGCCGCATGGTCGCCAAGGCCACCCAGGCGCTGGATGCCGGTGCGGCGGCGCTGAAACGGGCCTTCGTCTAGCCCCGCTTCGCCGCCCGTCCGTAACGCCTATAATGCGCTCATGACCGAGTTCCTTTCCCTCGAAGCGCTGGCGGCGCGGATTCCCGATGGCAGCCTGCTCGCCGTACCGCCGGACCATGTCGGCGTCGCCATGGCGGCGACGCGGGCGCTGCTGCGCCGCGGCGCATTTGGTCTGCGCCTGCTGACGGTGCCGACCAGCGGGCTGCAGGCGGATCTTCTGATCGGCGCGGGGGCCGTCGCCGAGATCGAGACGGCGGGCGTCATGCTGGGGGAGGCGGGCTCGGCGGGCCGCTTCACCGCCGCGATCAAGGCGGGATCGATCGTCATCCGTGACGCCACCTGTCCCGCCATCCATGCCGGGCTGCAGGCGGCGGAGAAGGGCATTCCCTTCATGCCCCTGCGCGGCATATTGGGGAGCGACCTGATCGGGCGCCGGCCGGATTGGCGGACCATGGACAATCCCTATGGCAATGCCGATCCCCTGCTGCTCCTGCCGGCGCTCGAGCCCGATATCGCGCTCTTCCATGCCCCGCTCGCCGATCGTGCCGGCAATGTCTGGATCGGACGGCGGCGCGAGCTGGTCACCATGGCCCATGCCGCCCGCGTGACCCTGGTCACGGTCGAGCGGATCCAGGAGGAGGATCTCTTCGCGAGCGAGGCGAGCGCGGCGGGGAGCCTGTCCTCCCTCTATGTCGGCGCGATCGCCGAGGCGCCGAAGGGTGCCTGGCCCTTGGGCCTCGCTGAGCATTACGCGCCGGACGATGTTCATCTGTCGGCCTATGCGGAAGCCGCCCGGGGGGATACGGGATTCCGCGACTACCTCGCCCGACATGTTCTTTGATGTCACGCGCCTCGATGCCATGTGCTTCGATGTCCGCCGGCCTCCCCTATAGCCGGACCGAGCTGATGATCGCGTTGCTGGCGCGCGAGGTGGCCGGGCTCGGCCATGTGGTCGCGGGGGCGCTCTCGCCATTGCCCGCCGCGGCCGCGCTTCTTGCCCAGGCCACCGGGCCCACTCGCGCG
>DATHQQ010000684.1:0-2257 GCA_035482595.1 Verrucomicrobiia bacterium | reverse complement strand
CAGGATCCACAACCAGATCCTCGCCCCGACGGCCTTTTCGGCGGTGAAGTAGGCAAAGCCGGCGTGCATCGCGTTTTCCCTCTCCCGCGCTTTGAAGCGGGAGAGGGTAAGAACCAGGCATCGCCCCGACGATTCCACCCGAAGGAAGATTCTCATGCCTCGTACCATCACCATCGGCGCGGCACAGCTCGGCCCCATCACGCGCAGCGAGAGCCGCGGGCAGGTCGTGAGGCGCCTGCTGGCGCTGATGGGCGAGGCCCATCACTTCCGCTGCGACCTCGTCGCCTTTCCCGAGCTGGCGCTCACCACCTTCTTCCCCCGCTGGGCGCTGGAGGACGAGGCCGAGATCGATTCCTTCTACGAGACCGAGATGCCGGGACCGGCGACGAGGCCCTTGTTCGAGGAGGCGGCCAAGCTCGGCATCGGCTTCTCCCTGGGCTATGCCGAGCTGGTCGTCGAAGGCAATCGCAAGCGCCGCTTCAACAGCTCGATCCTGGTGGACAAGACCGGCCGCATCATCGGCAAATACCGCAAGGTCCATCTGCCCGGCCATGCCGATGTGCTGGAACGGCGCGGCCAGCATCTGGAGAAGCGCTTCTTCGAGGTGGGCGATCTGGGCTTTCCGGTCTGGCGCGCCTTCGGCGGCATCCTGGGCATGTGCATCTGCAACGACCGGCGCTGGCCCGAAACCTATCGCGTCATGGGGCTTCAGGGCGTGGAGATGATCCTGCTGGGCTACAATTCGCCGGTCGGCCTCGGCGATCCCTATGAGCTCGACGCGCTGGAGCCCTTCCACAATCATCTGGTCATGCAGTCCGGCGCCTATCAGAACGCCACCTGGGTCGTGGGCGTCGCCAAGGCCGGGAGGGAGGAAGGCTTCAACATGATCGGCCAGACCTGCATCATCGCCCCCTCCGGCGAGATCGTCGCCCAATGCGCGACCTTGGGCGACGAGCTCGTGATCCGCAAATGCGATCTCGATTTCGCCAAGCCCTATCGCGCCGATATCTTCAATTTCGCCGCCCATCGCCGGCCGGAGCACTACGGCCTGATCACCGAGCGCACCGGCGCCATCCCGCCGCCGGACGATCTGTGACGATGGGGGATCGATGACGGTGAACGGTCTCTGCGCCGGCTGCGGACTGCCTCAATGAGCACCGGCGGTGTATCCTGGGCGGCATGAGGGGGCCGGACGAAGATGACGAAGAGGCAGCGCTCGGCGAGGCGCTGGACGAGCTGCTGCGCTTCGGGGCCATGGCCTTGCGCAGCGGGGCGACGGCCTTTCGCGTGCGGGAATGGATGGGGGCGATCGCCCGCGGCATGGGGATCGACTCCCTCGCCGTCCATATCTCCCTCGGCGCCATGACG
This sequence comes from Verrucomicrobiia bacterium, assembly GCA_035482595.1. GTDB lineage: Bacteria > Pseudomonadota > Alphaproteobacteria > Dongiales > Dongiaceae > DASXQK01. Next base: position 889 of record DATHQQ010000684.1, on the reverse strand, counting down.
GCCAGCTTGCGGCGGGGCCGCACCTCGGCCACGCTGGCGAGCGAGGTCGCGCCCATCGGCATCAATGCCTGGCGCATCGGCGCGCTGGAAAAGCTCGCCGTCGCGGCGGAGGCCGGCATCCTGCCCGTGGGCCTCCGCGCCAGGCTCGACGCCATCGAGGCGGTGCCGGCGATCCATGGTCTGCTGACGACCGCGCTCGGCGTGGCGGCGGCCTCGGGCGCCTTCTCCTATATCAACGGCGGCGGGCCGGCGGAGGTGCTGGGGAGCATGGTCGCCGGCGGCATCGGCCAGACGCTCCGCTCGCTGATGCTGCGGCGCCATCTCAATCAATATGCCGTCACCGCCATCTGCGCCGTGCTCGCCACCAGCATTTTCTGCGTGATCCTGGAGCTCATCCAGGCAGCGGGCTTCCCCACCCCCGGACATGCCGCGGGATTCATATCCTCCGCCTTGTTCCTGGTGCCCGGCTTCCCGCTGGTCGCCGCCTTGCTCGACATGCTGCAGCACCAGATCAACGCCAGCCTGTCGCGGCTGGCCTATGGGGTGGCTGTCCTGATGGCGGCCGCCTTCGGCCTCTCCCTCGTCGCCGCGGTCGCCGGGCTGACGGCCGAGCCGCCGCCGCCCTTGGAGACCAGCGAGGCCGCGACCCTGCTGCTGCGCGCCATCGCCAGCTTCGCCGGCGGCTGCGGCTTCGCCATCCTCTACAACAGCAGCTGGCGCACGGTGCTGGCCGTCGGCTGCCTCGCGGTCGTCGGCAATGAGATCCGCCTGGCGCTCTTCGACGCCGGCATGGCCCTGGCGCCGGCGACCCTCTTCGGCGCCTTGGCCGTGGGGCTGCTTGGCTCCGCGATCGGTTCGCGGCTGCATGAGCCGCGCATGGTCCTCACCG
>DATHQQ010000683.1:0-2537 GCA_035482595.1 Verrucomicrobiia bacterium | reverse complement strand
GCAGGCCTTGTCCACCATCTCGGAGAAGTTGTTGACGTCGCTGGTCTCCACGCAATGCGTGCCCCAGACGACGGCCAGACGCCGCGCGGTCTCGCGCATGGCGGTGAGGCAGATGATCCGCACTTCCGGCCGTTCGCGCGCCGCGCGCAGCGCCGTCGAGCCCGAGGTTGTGTAGGTGATAATCGCCGCTGCCGAGAGGGTATGGGCCACCTGGGCGGCGGCGGCGCTGATGGCATCGGGCGCCGTCGCGTCGGGCTCGGGATGCTGGGCGCCCATGAGGCGGCGATAGAGCGGGTCGCGCTCCACCCGCACGATGATGCGGTTCATCATCGACACGGCTTCGATGGGATATTGGCCCATGGCGGTTTCCGCCGAGAGCATCATGGCATCGGCGCCGTCATAGACGGCCGTCGCCACATCCGAGGCCTCGGCGCGGGTCGGGGCCGGGGAGTGCACCATGGAATCGAGCATCTGGGTCGCCACCACCACCGGCTTGCCGGCGAGGCGGCAGGCGCCGACGATGCGCTTCTGGGCGCTGGGCACGTCCTCCGGCGGCATCTCGACCCCGAGATCGCCGCGCGCCACCATCACCGCGTCCGACTGCTGGATCAGCTCGTCCAGATGGACCAGGGCCTGGGGCTTCTCGATCTTCACCATGATGGCGGCCCGCTTGCCGATCAGCCTTCGGGCCTCGGCGACATCCTCCGGGCGCTGAACGAAGGAGAGCGCGATCCAGTCGCAGCCGAGGTCGAGGCCGAATTGCAGATCGGCCCGGTCCTTCTCGGTCAAGGGCGAGAGGCCGAGGAGCACATCGGGCAGGTTCAGCCCCTTGCGGTCGGTCAGATGGCCGCCGGTCACCACGATCGTCTCGGCATGATCGGCCGCGGCGGTCAGCACCGTCAGGCGGAAGCGCCCGTCGTCGAGCAGGAGCTGGGCGCCCGGCTCCAGCGAGGCCAGCACCTCCGGATGGGGCAGCGGCGCGCGGGTCGCATCGCCCGGCTCCGGCGAGAGGTCGAGGCGGAAGCGCTGGCCGGCGACAAGGTCGACTCCGCCGCCGTGGAACTTGCCGATCCGAAGCTTCGGCCCCTGCAGATCGACGAGCACGCCGATCGGCCGGCCGGTCTCCTCCTCGATCTGGCGGATGGCCTCGTATTGGCGGCGGTGGTCGGCATGAGATCCATGGCTGAGGTTCAGGCGGAACACATCGGCGCCGGCCTCGACCAAGGCGCGGATGCGCTCCGGCGTGTCGCTGGCGGGACCGAGAGTGGCGACGATCTTGGCCTTGCGCTGTCGTCTCATGCGGCGGGGTCCACAAGAATGGCGCGGAAGTCGTTGACGTTGGTCAAGGTCGGGCCGGTGACCACGAGATCGCCGATTCCGGCGAAGAAGCTGTAGCCGTCATTGTTGGCCAGCATGGCCTTGGCGTCGAGTCCCTTGGCCGCGGCGCGGGCAAGGCTGTCGGGGCCCGAGAGCGCACCCGCGTTGTCCTCGGTGCCGTCGATGCCGTCGGTGTCGCAGGCGATGGCATGGAATCCCGCCTCGCCATTGAGGGCGACGGTCAGCGCCAGCAGGAACTCGGCATTGCGCCCGCCGCGGCCCGTGCCACGGACGGTCACCGTCGTCTCTCTGCCGGAGATGAGCGCCGCGGGCGCTCTCGCCGGCTGGCCGTGGCGGCGGATCTGACGGGCGATCCCGGCATGGACCAGGGCGACGTCGCGCGCCTCGCCCTCCAGGCTGTCGCTGAGGATCACGGGCGCATAGCCTTCGGCCGCGGCGATCCTGGCGGCCGCCTCCAGAGAATCCTGCGGCCGCGCGATCAGGACGACCTCGCTGCCGGCCAGCCGCCGATCGCCGGGCTTCGGCGTCTCGTCGCTCGAGGCAAGCCTAGCGGCCACCGCGGGCGGCGGGGCGATGGAATATTTGGCGAAGACGGCGCGGGCATCGGCGAAGGTCGTGGGATCGGCGACCGTGGGACCCGAGCCGATGACCGAGGGATCGTCGCCCGGCACGTCGCTGATGACCAAGGTCACGACCCGCGCCGGGGCCGCGGCAGCGGCGAGCCTTCCGCCCTTGATCGCCGAGAGATGCTTGCGCACGCAATTCATCTCCGTGATCGTCGCCCCGGATTTGAGCAGGGCCCGGTTGACCTGCTGCTTGTCGGCGAGGGTCAGGCCGGGGGCGGCCAGCGCGAGCAAGGCCGAGGCGCCGCCCGAGATCAGGCAGAGCACGAGATCATCGGCCGTGAGCCCGCCGACCGCCGCCAAGATCCGCGCCGCCGCTGCCGCGCCCGCCGCGTCGGGCACGGGATGGGAGGCCTCGATCACCTCGATATGCTTGGTAGCGACGCCATGGCCGTAGCGGGTGACGACGAGTCCGGTGAGGGGGCCTTTCCAATGTGCCTCGACCGCCTGCGCCATGGCAGCGGCGGCCTTGCCCGCGCCGACCACCACGGTGCGGCCCTTGGGGGCCGCTGGCAGAAAGGGCGGGACGCAGCGCGCCGGATCGCAGGCGGCGAGCGCGGCGTCGAACATGCGGCG
>DATHQQ010000682.1:0-2124 GCA_035482595.1 Verrucomicrobiia bacterium | reverse complement strand
GGCTCGGTCTTCCATCTGCGACGCGAGAAGGGCGGCCAGGGCAAGGCGCACACGCTCAATCACGGCATCAGGGCAATTCTCGACGAGAACTGGGCCGAGGCCGTGATGATCATGGATGCCGATGTGCTCTTCGAGCGCCTGACCCTGCGGCGCATGGTCCGCCATCTTGCCGACCCTGAGGTCGGGGGCGTCACGGCCTATGTCAAGGAAGGCAGCACGCCGACCAACCTGCTGTCGCGTTTCATCGCTTTCGAATACATCACTGCCCAGGCGGCGGCGAGGCGAGCCCAGAACGTCATGGGTGCGCTCGTCTGCATGGCCGGATTCGGCGCCTGGGGCGCAATCTCATGGGCTTTGCGCAGGTAAGCGATCGCGCGCTCGCGGTCTCCGGCGTCGCGCGCCATGACTCCCAGCAGCATGTAGATGCGGTGGTCGGTCGAGCCGGCGGCAACGCAAGCTCCCAGGAGGCTTTCAACCGTGGCGGTTGGCCGCGGCTGCTGGCCGAACAAGCGCTGTGCCTCATCGATCTGGCAGTTTTGCTGACCGCTGGCGCCAGAGGGCACAGCTGCAAGGAAAATCCCCAGCGGCAACAGAGCGCCGCAAATCCTCCACCCCGCCGACCTGTAGGTTAGGAGTAGGCGATACCAGAGGGACAACTCCCCGCTCCTCCACTGCCTCGGGAAGGTAGCTGCGCCGACTGGCAATTGCAAACGTGGCGCCCTTTCATCGGCTTGAGCTGCTTGAGACCGGTGACTTTGAGGGTCCTGTGATCTGGCGCTCGATCTTGGCGGCCATTGAGGAGCTACAGCGGGTGACGGTCAGGGTCGTTAAGCCGAGGGAACGGTGAAGGCCACTGGAGGACCACGGGCCCGATCCATGTAACCGGTCGCCAGCAGACCGAAGCTCTTGGCTGCCGCGCGCTCGATGCTGGCCCTTCTATTGTCGCGAGGCACGTCCGCCCCCTGCCGGATCGGGGCACCAGCTCCATCGCCAGTTCGCGGGCCTTGGTGAGAGTAATCTCGGGGTAGTGGCCAATGGTCGGTTCACGAGGCTGGCCGCCGAAACCGTATCGCACTCCCCACGCCGCCGTTCCTTTAGCCGACAGGGTAAAGGTTAAGCCGCCCCCGTCAGCCGGGGCGACGGGGCCTCCCACCATGTAAAATTCCGGCTGACGATGCGCAGCCGCGGAGGTCCTCGGCCGGATTACAAATCGGTGGGGATGAGGAAGGCGCGGCCCCGTTATATCGCGGAAAACGGGGCCTTAAAAAGTGAACGCCCGGCCAGGGGAGGACCGGGCGTTCGAGCAGTTCCTTGCGGAGTCCTTCATGGTGGGGGAAACCACTTCGGACGATCGTGGCCGTTGCGGCCTCGACCACTGTATGAAGGCTATCTGGCACTCCCCGTCAGGAATTCAAGGGTGGCCCGGATAAAGGTCATGCCCTGTTTACAAGGCTGGACCATAGAAACGGCATGGAGGGCCGAGGATGGGTATTTTCCCTTGTCCCGGCTTGACTTGCCGCTGCTTGCGCAGCCGCCGTGGGAGGGCTTGGCTGTAACCCGCCAGCCCTAGGCAGCAAATCCTAGGCCGCCAGCCCTAGGCCGCCAGCCCTAGGCTGCCAACCCTCTGGCCGCGCGCTGTTCGGCGCGGCGGCGGGCGGCATCGCCGAAGGCGCGAAACAACGCCACCGAAACGGGATTCTGCAGCACCTGCCATTCGGGATGCCATTGCACGCCGAGGGCGAAGCTGCGGGCATCGGCCACGCGCACGGCCTCGATGACACCGTCGGGCGCGCGGCCCTCGACGGCAAGGCGCTCGCCCAGGCGATCGATGGCCTGCCAATGCAGGCTGTTCACCTCGATCCGCCGGTTGCCGACGAGGCGCGCGATCTCGCTGTCGGCGGTGAGCTCGACGGCGTGGCGCGGCCCATACTTCACCTCCATCTCGCCCTGCGGGGCGCGATGGTCGAAGGCCTCGGGCTGCTGCTCATGGACACGGGTATGCAGCGTGCCGCCGAAGGCGACGTTCAGCTCCTGGATGCCGCGGCAGATGCAGAAGAGCGGCAGGCCGTCCTCGACCGCGGCGCGGATCAGCGGCAGGGTCGTGGCGTCGCGCTTGGGATCCTG
>DATHQQ010000681.1:0-5486 GCA_035482595.1 Verrucomicrobiia bacterium | reverse complement strand
GAAATTCCCCATCGCGGTCGCGCGCCAGCCAATAGGCGTCGTCGAACCGCCCGCAGAGTCGCAGCACGTTATCGCGGATCATCTGCTGCTCGTCGCTCAGCATGGGCCCCCCTGCTCCACCGCGCACAAGTAAGAGAATCTAACACGGCGATCGCCGAGACTACCTCGCCTGTTGCCCTGGATTCCCGCTTTCACGGGAATGACGGATCAGAGTCAGTGTGCGTCCCCGTGGGGAGCGCTCTCGCTCCACCTACCGGAACGGCGGCTCCTCGAAGCTGCGCAGTTTGCGCGAGTGCAGCGCGCCCAATTGGCCGCGCAGCACATCCAGCGCCGCCAGGCCGATGTTGAGATGTTCCCCCACCGCGCGGCGATAGAAGGCGCTGGCCGCCCCCGGCAGCTTGATCTCGCCATGGAGCGGCTTGTCGGAGACGCAGAGCAGGGTGCCGTAGGGCACGCGCAGGCGATAGCCCTGGGCCGCCAGCGTGCCGCTCTCCATATCGACGGCGATGGCCCGCGACAGGTTGATCCGCCGCCGCTCCTGCCGCCAGCGCAGCTCCCAGTTCCGGTCGTCATAGGTCACGACCGTTCCGGTGCGCAGGCGGCGCTTCAAGGCATCGCCATGCTCGCCCGTCACCCGGCCCGCCGCCTGCTGCAGGGCCACCTGCACCTCGGCCAAGGCGGGGATCGGCACCTCCTGCGGCACGAGATCGTCGAGGATCCGGTCACGCCGGAGATAGCCATGCGCCAGCACATAATCGCCGATGGTCTGGGACTGCCGGAGCCCGCCGCAGTGGCCGATCATCAGCCAGCAATGCGGGCGCAGCACTGCCAGATGGTCGGTGATGTTCTTGGCGTTGGAGGGGCCGACGCCGATATTGACGATGGTGACGCCGTCGCGCTTGTCGCCGCGCAGCAGATGATAGGCCGGCATCTGGAAGCGCTCCCAGGGCGCGGCCGCGACAGCGGCGGCCGCCATGGCCGGCGCGGTCTCGCGATGGATGATCCCGCCGCCCGGCAGCACCAGCCGCTCATAGAGGCTCCCCGGCGCCGCCATCTCGTCGAGCCCCCATTGCACGAACTGATCGACATAGCGCTGATAGTTGGTCAGCAGGATCCAGGGCTGAATCGTGCGCCAGTCCGTTCCGGTGTAATGCCTGAGCCGCCGCAGCGAGAAATCTACCCGCAGCGCGTCGAACAGAGCGAGGGGGCGCGGCCGGTCCGTCTCGAAGACCCAGGCGCCGTCCGCCACATCATCGCCCACCGCCGCCAGGATCGGCGTCGGAAAATAGCGGGCCAGCTCCGCCACGGAGATATCGCCATGGACGAGTTCGTCCCCCTCCTCGAAGACATAAGGGTAAGGGATCTCCCGATCGCTCACCCCCACCTCGATCGCCGCCCCATATTCCCCGACCAGCGGGCGAAGCTGCTCCAGCAGATAATGGCGGAAGAAGCCCGGCTGGGTGACTGTGGTCGCATAGGTGCCGGGGGATTGGAATTTGGCCCAGGCGCGGCGGGTAAAGGGCAGCGGGCCCTGAGGCGACCAAAACAGCCGCAGCTCGGGGTAGCAGAACTTGCGACGCTCTGTCGGGCTCGGGGGGATGCGGCGAGTGACGAAGCGCTCCAGGGCGCGCCGGAGCGCGCCGGTCGCGGCGGCGTGGAGGGCCTCCAGACGGTCGACGGCCTGGTCGGGGGTGAGCGGTGGGGAGGGTTTCTTCGGCATGCTGGGCCGTGACCTCGTAGCGCGATGGTCGAGCAAGCTGCGGCGCGATATCCGTCGCCAGCATAGGCCACGAGCACGCCGTCGGGGAGCGAAACTCGGCTCCCGGCACGTTCGCCCCACTTGAACAGACCCGCCGGGGCGCTCGAAACTTCCTTGAATCATGATACAAACCCGCAGCCGGCTCATCGGCAGGGGAATGGGGATAAACATATGAAAACACGATACAGCGTGCTCTCGGCGATGGCCGTCGGCTTCGGGCTCGGCGCCGTGGCAGTCCAGGGGCTTCACGCCCAAGCCAAGCCGCCCGTCTATTACATCGGCGAGATCGACGTCACGGATGCGGATGCCTATGCCAAGGAATACCAGCCGGGCGCGGGGGCGCTCATCAAGGCGGCCGGCGGACGCTATGTCGCCGCGGGCAAGGCGATTCCGATCGAGGGGGCGCCGCCGAAGTCGCGCGTCATCCTGTTGGCCTGGGACAGCATGGAAGCTCTGCAAGCCTGGCGCGATTCCGCGGCCTTCAAGGACGGAAGGAAGATCGGCGAAAAATATGCGAGCTTCCGCTCCTTCGCCATCGAGGGCGTGCCGCAATAGCGACGGCGGCACAACACACGGCGCGTCGAAGAGAGCACCCGCAATTTGCCACACCACTGCGGAATCCACGTCGAATCAAACAATTGAAGCAGGTCAGTATTGGAGCGATGAACATTCGCCGGTGGCGTTAATCGTCCTGCAACCGATGCGGCTCTAGTCTCGCTTTGTTGAATTCGAATTTGAGAATCGTTTGCGCAAAGCAAAGCGCCAGGGAAGCATGCATCAAAAAATCCGGCAAACATTCAAATCGGAGGACGACTGTCATGGCTGACCTTCGCAAGTCCGATACGCTCGATGAAAATCTGCTCTTCCGTTTCCGCTGGTTCACCGATCCGATCACGCCCTGGGTCCTGCAGGAGATCGCGGAGAAGGGCTTCAATGAGGTTGTCGCGATACAGCTGGAGCTCCAGAAGAATATCTATCAGGCCAAGATCGGCGCCGTGGACAAGCTGATCGCCCACGCCAAGGCGGGGGCGGCCACACGCAAATAGAGGCCGTGATCGAATAGAGGCGGGCACCGGCGCCTTGCAGCCCGCGGCTGACGCGCGCCTGCAAGGTCTGCCGGCGCTTGCCCCGGCTCAGCTTAGCCAAGGAAAGGGATTCTGCCATGCAGACAACCTGCGATCACGCGCATCCGGAAGAATCGTCTCGGACCAAATCCCGCAAGAAGGCCGCTGAGCGCGTGGTGCTGATCGGCTTTCAGGATCAGGAGAATCTGGGCCTGGGCTATCTGGCGTCTGCGCTCAGGAGCCGCGGCCATCTCGTCCAGATCGTCGATTTCGAGGTGGAGTTCAGCCAGATCCTCGACATCGTGCGCCGGATGGATCCGGTGGTGGTCGGCTTCTCCCTCATCTTCCAATTCTACGTCCGCCGTTTCGCCGATCTGGCCCGCTATCTCCGGGAGAACGGCGTCACTTGTCATTTCACCATCGGCGGGCATTTTCCGAGCCTCAGCTATCAGCATACCCTGGAGCTGATTCCCGAGATCGACAGCGTCGTGCGCTTCGAGGGCGAGATGACCCTGATCGAGCTGGTCGATCTCGTGGGTGGCGGGGAGGAATGGCGGGGCATCGAGGGCATCGCCCATCGCAAAGACGGCGAGACGGTGGCCAACAAGCTGCGCGCGCTCGTCCACGATCTCGACGATCTGCCCTATCCCGAGCGCAGCTACAAGCCCGATGCCGTGCTCGGCCGCAAGGTCATGCCCCTGCTCGCCAGCCGCGGCTGCGCCCGGACCTGCTCCTTCTGCTCCATCCATGTCTTCTACCGCTCGGCGCCGGGGAAGGTCGTGCGCACCCGCAAGCCCGCCGAGGTCGTGCGCGAAATGCGCTACCTCTACGACGAGCATGACATCCGCATCTTCCTGTTCCAGGATGACGACTTCCCACTCTTCGGCAAGGTCTGGCAGCGCTGGACACGAAGCCTCCTGGAGGAGCTGCGGCGGGCCGATCTCGCTGGCCGGGTGATCTGGAAGATCAACTGCCGTGCCGATGCGGTGGACCCCGAGCTCTTCCGGGAGATGAAAGAGTGCGGCCTCTATTTCGTCTATATGGGGCTGGAATCCGGCAGCGAGGAAGGGCTGGTTACCCTCAACAAGGAGATCACCGTGGCGGAGAACATCCGCGCGGTGGAGATCCTGAAGGACATCGGCCTCACCTATGAATTCGGCTTCATGCTGTTCGATCCCTCGACGAGCTTCGAATCGGTCCGCGATAATCTGAAGTTCCTCAGGACCATCTCCGGCGACGGGACATCTTCGGCCGGGTTCTGCCGGATGCTTCCCTATGACGGGACGCCCATCAAGGAGCAGCTGGCGCGCGAAGGGCGGCTGCGCGGCGATGTCTGCGATCCCGATTACGAGTTCCTCGACCCGAAGGTGAGCGAGTATTTCCAGGCCCTCACCGGGCTGCTGCGGCTGACCGGCTGGATCCACGGGAATCCCGGCCTCTCCCCGCAGTTGAAATTCGCCTGGAACGAGGTTGGTATCATGGAGCGGCTGTTCCCGCCGCTTCCCGACATGGCGGAATATCAGGACACGCTGCGCGCCATCACGGCCAAGAGCAACGAGATGCTGTTCAAGGTCGTCGAGGACATGGCGGATACCGTCCTCAACGGCAAGCCGCATCGCTGGACAACCGAGATCCTGCGCGCGGAATGCATGCGCTTCCTCGAGGAATTCCACCGCGAGCGCAACGCCTTCGTGCTGCGCAACCAGCCGGCGCTGCTGCAGGTGCTGCGCGAGGACGCGCCTAGGGCGGCGGCGCTGGCCTGACGACGGTCCGCTGCCATGGATATGGCCGCGCCTCTGCGTGGTGGGGCGGAAGCATCTGCGCGCGACCCGCATCGCTTCGCCCCGGTCTTTCTGCTGGCGACGGCGCGGTCCTGCTCCTCGGTCGTTACGGCGATGATCGGCCAGCATCCAGCCCTATGCGGCCTGCCTGAGCTGAAGCTCTTCGCGTCGCCCACGATCGGGGAGATGGAAGCGAGCCTGCCTCGCTTCTGGATCGAGCGGGGCGTCACCCATCGAAGCCCCGGACTGGTCCGCGCCTTGGCCGAATATCTCTTCGGAGGCCAAAATATCGAGGCCTTGGCCGCCGCGCGGACATGGCTTGCCGAGCGGCAGGATTGGCCCGGGGAAGCCGTTCTCGATATCCTCCTGGAGCGTCTCAGCCCGCGGCTTGCGATCGAGAAATCGCCGGAGAATGCGGCGAGCGACGAGGCGCTGGCGCGCCTCGCCGAAGCCTATCCCGAAGCGCGCTACATTCACCTCACCCGCGAACCTGCGGCGACCCAGCGCTCGATGCAGGCGCATTGGGAACGGGTCATGCCCGAGCACCCCTTGGAGGGCCAGCCCATGCTGGGCTTCGCCGCCTGGGTCGACGTCAACCGCCGCCTCCTCGCCTTCGGCGAAAGCCTGCCGGCGGGTCGCCGGCTGCGCCTGCGCGCCGAGGATATTCTCGACGGCACCTCGATCAGCCTGCGCCGCGTCGCGTCTTGGCTGGGCGTCGATTGCACCCCCGCGGCCATCGCCGCCATGGGCCATCCCGAGGCTTCGCCCTTCGCCTGCCCCGGACCGAAGGACAGCGGAATCATCGGCGGTTACGACCCGGGCTTCCTCGCCGATCCGCTTCTGCGCAAGCTCGCGCCCCCAGCGCCGCTACGCCGGCCGGAA
>DATHQQ010000680.1:0-5291 GCA_035482595.1 Verrucomicrobiia bacterium | reverse complement strand
CGGCCCAGAAGCGCCTGGTGGAGGATATGGCGGAGATCGAGACCCTGCTGGGCGAGCGGCCCGCCCCGGCCGTCCCCTATGTCCTCAGACCCCATCGGCCCGGTGATCTGGGATGGATCGTCCATCGCCATGGCGCGCTCTATGCCGGGGAATATGGCTGGGACGACAGCTTCGAGGCACTGGTGGCGGAGATCGCCGCCAAATTCCTGCGCGAGTTCGACGCCCGGCGCGAACGCTGCTGGATCGCCGAGCGCGAGGGAGAGATCCTGGGCTCGGTGCTGGTGGTTCGCCAGAGCGACGAGGTCGCAAAGCTGCGCCTGCTGCTGGTCGAGCCCCAGGCGCGCGGCCTGGGCATCGGCCGCCGGCTGGTCGATGAATGCCTGAGCTTCGCCCGCCACGCCGGCTACAGGCGCATGACGCTCTGGACCAACGACGTGCTCCATGCCGCACGCCATATCTATGAGCAGGCGGGCTTCCAGCTGACCGCCCGGGAGCCGCATCATGCCTTCGGCAAGGATCTCGTCAGCGAGACCTGGGAGCGCGATCTCTAGGGCGGGCCGCGAACCCCTACGGAAAGCTAATCTCGAATCCCCTCACCGGAAGTTGTCGCAGGGAATCAGGCACATCTCGGCCCGGACCCCGTCGCACACATCGGCGCCGTTCATCACTTTGTCACCCGCCTCGGCTAAGAGTCGGGGCCCGATATTCCACTCATCCACCGAGGAGCTCCAGGGATGACGAACCCCCGCTCAGCCGCCCGGCTCGCACAGGGCGTGGCCGCGCTCGCCTTGCTGGCTTGCACCAGCGCCCTGCCCGCAGAGGCCCAGACGACCAGGACCCCGATCAAGCATGTGATCGTCCTCTTCCAGGAGAACATCTCCTTCGACCACTACTTCGCCACCTACCCCCTGGCCATGAACCTGGCCGGGGAGCGGGCCTTCCATGCCGTCCCCGGAACGCCGACCGTCAACGGCCTGACCGAGGCGCTGCTGACCCACAACCCCAACAAGGCCAATCCCGTCCGGCTCTCGCCGCAGCAGGCGGCGACCTGCGACATGGATCACGACTACACGCCGGAGCAGAAGGCCTTCGACGGCGGGCTGATGGACAAGTTCATCGAAAACACGTCGCCCTATGCCGACGAGAAGGGCTGCGACGCCAATGCGGTGATGGGCTATTTCGACGGCAATACGGTGACGGCGCTGTGGAATTACGCGCAGCATTTCGCCCTCAACGACAATTCCTTCGACACGAATTTCGGCCCCTCGAGCCCTGGCGCCATCAATCTCGTTTCCGGCAATACCCACGGCGCCTCGCCGGAGGATATGAAACTGGACGAGGATGTCATCGTCGTGCAGGGCACCATGATCGCCGATCCCGACCCGATGTTTGACGACTGCGCCAATCCGAAGGCGGGGCTCGTCGCCATGACCGGACGCAATGTCGGCGATCTGCTCTCCGCCAAGGGCGTCACCTGGGGCTGGTTCCAGGGCGGCTTCAAGCCCACGGGCAGCAAGGACGGCAAGGCCGTCTGCGGCGCCAAGTCGGTGAACATCCTCGGCAAGCAGGTCACCGACTACAGCCCCCATCACGAGCCTTTCGAGTACTACCAGCAGACCGCCAATCCGCATCATCTGCCGCCGAGCTCGGTCGCGATGATCGGCAAGGCCGACCAGGCGAATCACCAATACGACCTCGGCGATTTCTACGACGCCTTGGCCCAGGGCAGCCTTCCCGAGGTCAGCTTCGTCAAGGCGAAGAAGTTTCAGGACGCTCATGCCGGCTTCAGCTACTCGAACCCCATCGACGAGCAGACCCATCTCGTCTCGATCATCAATGCCGTGGAGAAATCTCCCTATTGGAAGGATACGGCGATCATCATCGCCTACGACGATTCCGACGGCTGGTACGATCACGTCATGCCGCCGATCCTGAAGGGCTCGGCCCTGCCCGGCATCGATGCGCTGAACGGCGACGGCAAATGCGGCACCCCGGCCCCGGGGGCCTACCAGGGCCGCTGCGGCTACGGTCCGCGCCTGCCGCTCCTCGTGGTCTCGCCTTTTGCCCGGGTCAATTTCGTCGACCATAGCCTGACCGACCAGACCTCGATCCTGCGCTTCATCGAGGACAATTGGGATCTGGGCCGGATCGGCGACCAGTCCTATGACGAGCTGGCGGGCCCGCTCGACCCGATGTTCGACTTCGACAAGGGGAGCGCGATGCCGGTCATGCTCGACCCCAAGACCGGCGCACTCTGAGGCCGCGACGGTTCATGGCCCCGGCCTTATGCTGGGGCCATGAACCATGTCTGGGTTTGCGGCTGCTGCAACAAGCAATTCGAAGGCCTGCCGCTCGACCTGGTCTTCGAGGCGCCCCATCACTGGCTGGCGCTGACGGAGGCGGAGCGCCAGCAACGCGGCCGCATCGACGCGGATATCTGCATGATCGAGGCCGAGGACGGCCGGCAGATCTTCGTTCGCGGCTGCCTGGAAATTCCAATCATCGGCCAGGACGAGGTTTTCGTCTGGGGCGTCTGGACCTCCGTCTCGCAGAAGAGCTTCGCGCGCATCGAGGCGCTTTGGAGCAGCCCCGTGCCCGAGGATGAGCCGCCGCTGTTCGGCTGGTTCTGCAACAAGATTCCGAATTACCCGGAAACGCTGCATCTGCAGACCAATCTGCATCTGCGAAACGATGGCTTGCGTCCGGCCATCGAGCTGCTGCCGAGCGAGCATCCCCTCTATATCGAGCAGCGGGACGGCATCACGCTCCTGCAGGTGGAGGAAATCGCCACGACACTCAGCCGCCATTGATCCCGTTCATACGATCGCCGCAGCAAGCCTGGTGATCTATCATGGCCGTCCCTGAGAAGACTGCCGAGAGGGCCCGATGCAGAAGACCTTCTACGCCGTGGCCGAGGCGCGGCCGGGGCCGATCTGGCGCCAGCAGTTCCACGCCGCCTGGCCCGATGTGCGCGCCTGGTATCTGAAGCAAGGCCTGGCCGCCCGGCCGACGCCCGCCGAGGGCCGCGCCACATTGGCGCGCTACATGCCGGAGATGGTGGAGATCTATGATCTTCTCTGCCGGCTGGCGGGCGACGACGAGATCGCCCATCGCGCCCTCTCCGGGGTCAATCCGCCGCCCGTCATCGCCGGCTGCAGCCAGACCGCCTGGCTGGGCGCCGGCGGCCCCGCGCTGCTGCGCAATTACGATTTCGAGACCGGCTTCACAACCGGCATCATGGAAATGACGCGCTGGTTCGGGCGCCGGGTCATCGCCATGCGGGAGGCCTTCTGGGGCTGTCTCGACGGCATGAACGAGGATGGCCTCGCGGTCAGCCTCACCTTCGGCGGCCGCAAGGCCCATGGGCCAGGCATCGCCATGCCCATGGTGCTGCGCTATGTGCTGGAGACCTGCCGCAGCACCAAAGAGGCGGTCGCGAAGCTCACCGCCATTCCCGTGCCCATGGCCCAGAACGTGACGGTGCTGGACCGCGGCGGCGATGTGGCCACCGTCTTCACCGGCTGCGATCGCACTCCGGTGGTCACCTCGCGCCGCCTCTGCACCAATCACCAGGAGGCGGTCGCCTGGCCCGAGATGGCCGCGGCCAGCCGGACGCTGGAGCGCGAGGCCCATCTCGGCCATCTCGTCGAGACCCCGGGCATGACGCTGCCACGGCTTGCGGGCGCGCTGCTGAAGCCCCCGCTCTATACGGTGATCGAAGAGCACGGCTTCGCCACCGTCTACAGCGCCGTCTACCGCCCGGCGGAAGGCGCCGTGGACTATGTCTGGCCGGGCAAGACCTGGCGCCAGAGCTTCGCGGGCTTCACCGAGGGCAGCCATACCCAGCGTTATACGCCGATCCCGCTTTCCATCGCCGCCTCCTGACGCCGGGGTCCGCAGCCCTTGCGGCGGGCGGCAAACGGTCTATGTCTTTCTCATGTCGGTCAGGCCGGTTTCGGGAATTCCCGGACATCGAGCCACGGCTGCCGAGGCAGACGCGCCTCATGTCCCGGAACGCCCCCGGCCCTTTGGGAGGAGGATCGGGACATGCGTGCAGATGGCACGGCGGGCAGCGATCAACGGGAAATCATCGGACTCTTCCACGACGAGCGCGCGATGCAGACGGCCGTCGACGAGCTTCTCATCGCCGGCTTCGACCGCGCGTCCTGCAGCCTGCTCGCCGATCCTCGGATCGTGGAGAAGCAGCTGGGCCATGGCTATGAAAAGACGGCCGAGCTGGGGGATGAACATGAGGCGCCGCGGATCCACTATGTCGGCCGGGATTCGCGGATCGAGGCCCAGAGCCTGATCATCGGCGCCCCCGGCTATCTGGGCGGCGTGCTGGCGGCCGGCATCATCGCCGCCAGCGGCGGGACGGCGCTGACAGTGGCTCTCGGCACGGCGGGGGTCGGCCTCGCCTGCGCGCTCCTGGGTGCCTTCGCCGCCCGCTACATCGGCCGGCATCACAGCCGCTATCTGGCGGCCCAGCTCGCCCGCGGCGGCCTGCTGCTCTGGGTCCGCGTCAAGGACGAGACCCAGGAACGCCTCGCCGGCGAGATCCTGCGCCGTCATGCCGCCGAGGATGTCCGTGGCCACGACCTCGCCGCCATCGATTACGGCCGGATCAAGGGCGGCATGTCGCGGTCGCTGAGCTTCATGAACCGATTGGGACTCTGAGCGCCGTCGCAAAGGTTATTGACGAATACGTGTTTTGCGTATAACTTTAAATATACGCTCGCGGCGTTCCCCCTTCACCGGCTGCTGCGCCCCTGATGCCGCAGGCACCTCCCCCAGCATCACTGCCTCGGCAGCAAGCCGATCGGCAGCAGGAAGCTCATTAGCGCGGCGCCGGCAGGGTCGCCTTTGTCCGGGGAAGGCGACCCGAATGCCTGTAGATTCCCTGTAAAAACAGGTGGCGGGGTCGGATAGCCAGCTCATCCGGTAGGGCCGCTCGATCAGTACGGGGGTCGCCGCCTGGCGATCTCCGGCCCCCGCCGCCTAAGATGGCTGAGCCGGGGCTGAACGGATGTGGCGCTGGGGCAGGCGTGTTGATCGCGTACGCGAAACAACACTTCGGCATCCCGTAGAGATGAACGGCCCCACCGGCGAAACCACATGAGGGGCGCATGAAGTAGCCCCCGAGGCGTCTTGCTGTGGCCTTGGATGGAGGCAGGAACCTCGTCCCACAAGGCGGCGTTATTCCATGCTGGTGAGAACCGACCCCTGTCCCATCTCACCAGGGCCGCTGGCGCGGCCAGCGGTCAATGGCACTGTCACTCCGCCCCGCTCCG
>DATHQQ010000679.1:0-2946 GCA_035482595.1 Verrucomicrobiia bacterium | reverse complement strand
CCCTATCTCGCCTATCCCGGCATCGCCATCGAGATGGAGGGCTATGCCATGCGCGGCGAGGAGGGGGAGGCGCTGCCCCGCAGCCTGGCTCCACCCAAGGGCCTGTCGCCGCTCTCCGACCGGTTCGCCCATGCGCTCCGCTGCGGCAAGATGATCTATGTCAGCGCTCAATCGCCGATCGACGCGGCGGGCAAGCTGCTCGCCCCCGGCGACATCGTCGCCCAGACCCGGCAGGTGATGGGCCAGATCGGCACGGCGCTCGGCTATTTCGGCGCCGGCTTCGACGATGTCGTGAAGCTGAACCGCTGGTACGTCGGCGGGGGAACGGTGGCGGATTTCGAGCCGGCGGCGCTCGCCTGCGCGGCGTATTTCAAGGAGCCCGGGCCGGCGGCGACGGGCATTCCGATCCCGCGCCATGCGCGGGATGGCCAGCAGATCAAAATCGAGGTCGTCGCCATGCTGGGCGAGGACGGCCGCCATCTGCCGCGCCGCTATTCCTGGCCCGATTCCCTCTGGGATTGGCATGTGCATCTGCCCTACAAGCACGGGCTCGCCTGCGAGGGCATGATCTTCCTGGGCGGCCAGGTCTCCCTGGACAAGCAGGGTCGCACGGTGAATGCCGGGGATCTGCCGGCCCAGACCCGCCAGGCCATGGTCCATATCGGCACGATCCTGCGCGATCTCGGCGCCGATTATCACGATGTCTGCAAGGTGACGACGGTCTATCAGGGCCGGTCCAACGCCTCTGATCTGCATGACAACCTCGTCATACGCTCCTATTTCTTTCCCGATCCGGGCCCGGCGACCACGGGCATTCCTCTGCCGGCCCTGGCTTATCCCGACATGGCGATCGAGATCGATATATTCGCCATGAAGGAGACGGAGGATTCCGATGGCCTATGAGCTCTACTACTGGCCCGGCATCCAGGGCCGCGGCGAGTTCGTGCGCCTGGCGCTGGAGGAGGCGGATGCCGCCTATGTCGATGTCGCGCGCAAGGGCGCGGGCGGCATGGCGGCCATGCTGCGCCTGATGGCGAGCAATCGGATCGAGCATCCGCCCTTCGCGCCGCCCTTTCTTAAATCGGGCAAGCTCCTCATCGCCCAGACCGCCAATATCCTGTTGTATCTGGGCCCCCGTCACGGGCTGGCGCCGGCGAGCGAGGCGGGGCGGCTCTTCGCCCATCAGCTCCAGCTCACCGTGACCGATCTGGTGCAGGAGGTGCATGACACTCATCACCCGATCTCGACCGAGCTCTATTACGAGGAGCAGCGCCGGGCCGCCAAGCAGCGCAGCGAGGTTTTCCTGAAGCACCGCGTGCCCAAGTTCCTGGGCTATTTCGAGCGGGTCCTGGCGCGCCATGCCGCCGGCAAGGGCTTCCTCCTCGGCGGGCGGCTCACCTATCCGGATCTCTCGCTGTTCCAGATCGTCGAAGGTTTGCGCTATGCCTTTCCCCGGGCCATGAAGCGCATCGAGCGCAGCCATCTCCGCGTGGTGGCCCTGCACGACAAGGTCGCGCTGCGCCCGCGGATCGCCGCCTACCTCGCCTCGCCCCGGCGCATCCCGTTCAACGAAGAAGGCATCTTCCGGCATTACCCGGCACTGGATTCGAAGCGGTAGGCGTCTCCGCGCGCACGAATCCTCTCCTCCGTCATTCCCGCGAAAGCGGGAATGATAAAAGGGGGCGTATCGCCTCTGCAGCAATACCGCGCTAGCCGCTGGCGGCGTTCATCATTTAGGCTGTGCTCTCATCGCCAAAGGAGAGACGCTGCATGGAGAACCATCCCGCTCTGACGCCGGGCCGCGTCGCCGTCATCACCGGGGCCGCCAGCGGCATCGGCCTGGCGGCTGCCAAACGCTTCGCCGCCATGGGGCTCAAGGTTTGTCTCGCCGATGTGCAAGCCGAGCGGCTGAAGGCTGCGGCCGCCGCCGTCGATGAGATCGCGCGCGCCAAGGGCGCCGAGGCGATCGCGGTGCCGACGGACGTCAGCCGGCTCGAGGACGTCCAAAAATTGAAGGAAACCGCCTATGCTCGCTTCGGCGAGGTCGCGATCCTGATGAACAATGCGGGCATCGGCAATGGCGGCGGGCTCTTCGAGAATTACGAACGCTGGCGCCGGTTGATGGAGGTCAATCTCTGGGGTCAGATCGACGGCGTGCAGACCTTCGCCAAACCCATGATCGCCCAGGGCACGCCCGCGGCGATCGTCAACACCGGATCGAAGCAGGGCATCACCGCCCCGCCGGGCGACACGGCCTACAATATCACCAAGGCCGGGGTGAAGGTGCTGACGGAATCCGTCGCCCATGAGCTGCGCGGCATCCCGGGCTGCAAGGTTACCGCCCATCTGCTGGTGCCGGGCTTCACCTTCACCGGCATGACGCGCCCGGGGGAGAGCCAGAAGCCGCCGGCGGCCTGGACCGCCGATCAGGTGGTGGATTTCATGCTCGCCGCCATGGCACGGGGCGATTTCTACATCCTCTGCCCGGACAATGACGTGACCCGCGAGATGGACAACCGCCGCATGCAATGGGCGATGGAGGATCTGATCAAGAACCGTCCCGCGCTCTCGCGCTGGGATCCCAAGTACAAGGAGGCTTTCGATGCCTTCATGAGCGGGAAGGGCTGAGCCATGGCGGGGCTGGCCGCCGTCGATCGGCTCGAGGTCACGATCCTGGTGGACAACGTGACCGACAATCTCTCCTCCGTTCCGAGCTTCGTCGAGACCGAGACGGCGCGGCTCTGGCGCCGGGGCCTGCGCCTCTGGTCGGGAAATTGCATGTGCTGCGCGGCCCATGGACTCTCCTGCCTGGTCACCGCCTATCGCGGGGAGCAAGCCCATAGCCTGCTATTCGACACCGGCCCCGAGGAGGCGGTCTTCGAGCGCAATGTCGAACGCCTGGATGTCGATCTCGGCAAAGTCGAGGGGATGATGCTCTCCCATGGC
>DATHQQ010000678.1:0-4547 GCA_035482595.1 Verrucomicrobiia bacterium | reverse complement strand
CTCGACCGGCCGGTCGCGCAGGCGATGCGGGGGGTGCCGCCTTGGCTGCGCGACCTGGCGGAGTGGGTGACGGGCTTCGGGCGATCCGATCGCTATTTGATTCCCTTGCTCCTGGTTATCCTGCTGCTGGCCTTCGCATCGCGATCCCTGGCGGGGGAGCGCCGCCGCGCGATGGCGAGATTCTGGGCGGCGCGCGGCGCCTTCGTCTGGCTGGCACTGGCGCTATCGGGCCTGCTCAACGATGTGGTGAAGCTTCTTGCCGGCCGGCCGCGACCCTCGGCAGGGGACGCGGGAAGCGCGCCCTTCACCTTCGACTATGCCTTCCAGTCCTTTCCCTCGGGCCACACCGCCATCGCCTTCGCCTTGGCGTTTTCCCTGAGCATATTCTGGCCCCGCTGGCGGCTTCCGCTGCTCGCCTTCGCGCTGGCGGTCGCCGCCTCCCGGGTCATCATCGGCGCCCATTACCCGGCCGATGTCATCGGCGGCGCCCTCGTCGCCTGGCTGACCGTCGCCTGGCTGGCGCGGTTCTTCGCCGACCGCCGGCTGGTCTTCCAGCGGGATTCCGAAGGCCGTCCGGTGCCGCGGCCTTCCCCTGAGGGCATCACGCCGCCGTGAGACTTGGCCCGCCAGTCGTGTTTTGCCAGGATGTGCGCTAAGACCTAGTCTCCGCGCCCACAATCGGAGGATCTCGATGACCATGGTCACGCGTAATCTGCCCAGCCTGCTGGTGGCGGGATTCCTGGCGCTGGCACTTCCGGCCACGGGCTTTGCCGCCGGCAGCAGCACCAGCACCACGACCGGCGACAGCGGTGCCGACAACAATCTCGACATGGCCAAGACGGCCATCGCCCAATTCAAATATGACGAGGCCAAGAGCTATCTGGAGAAGGTGCTGGCGGCGACGCCCGACAATGCCGATGCCCTCAACCTGATGGGCTTCACCGAGCGCAAGCTAGGCGACCCCACGGATTCCCTGACCTATTACAACAAGGCCCTGGCGCAGAATCCCAATCATCTCGGCGCCAATGAATATCTGGGTGAGCTCTATCTCGAGATGAAGGACGTCAAGAAGGCCGAGGAACGCCTGGCGGTGCTGCAACAGGCCTGCGGGGGGACTTGCGAGGAATATCAGGAGCTGAAGGAGAAGATCGACCAGTTCAAGGCGACCAATAGCTGATCCTCAGGCGGCGGCGCTTCCGCTGCCGCTTCCGTAGCTATCCGGCAGCATCGAGGCGTTCGCGAAAGCGATGATCGCCGTCGGCTCGTCCTGGCCGCGGAGCGTGACCTCGTGGTGGTCGAGGCCCTCCAGGGCGAGGCCGGCATGCTCGCCCACGATGGCCGAGAAGACCAGCTCGACGCCATATTCCTTGGTCAGCGATTCGAGCCGGCTGGCGGTGTTCACCGTATCGCCGATCGCTGTCAGGGTGGTGGCGCGGGCATAGCCCATCTCGCCCACGATGGCGGGGCCGGCATGGATGCCGATGCCGATGCGCAGCGGCTCCTTCAGTTCGGGCGCCAGCGAGCGGTTCAGCTCCTGCAGATTGATCGACATCTGCCGCGCCGCGCCGAGCGCGCGCCGGCAGGCATCCTCGCGCGACCCGCCGATGCCGAACAGCGCCATGACCCCATCGCCGATGAATTTGTCGAGATGTCCCCCGGCGGCATCCACCGCCATGCCCATGGCGCGGAAATAGCGGTTGAGCAGGAAGACCGTGTCGTAGGGCAGGCGTTGATGGGCGAGCTTGGTGAAGGCCCTGAGATCGGCGAAGAGGATGGCGATCTCCTGCTCGCGGCCCTGGAGATAGCCCGCCCGCGCCTGGCTGTCGCGCGAGCTTCCCTGCGTCAGCAGGGGGATGACCTGGACCGGATGGGTCGGTCGTGTCTGGCAGGCCAGCCGCACATTGGGCGGGGCCGCGACGCGCTGTAGCACGCGGATCTCATTGGCGTCCGGCAGGGGCAGTTGCTCGAGGCCGGCCAGGATCCGCACCCGGCACGTCGAACGGCGGCCGCGCCCGCCGCAGACAGAGGCATGGGCGATATGGGCCTGGCGGCTTGCGTCCAGGATCGTGGCGCCGCGCTGCAGCTCGACGCGCTGGCCATCGCCATAGGTGACCACGACGGCGTTGCGCCGGCGCAGATAGTTGCGCCATTGGCGGGCGGCCAGGACGGCGAGGATCAGCAGGGCATAGCCCAGCAGGAACCACCGCCGGGCGGCGTAGAGCGCGGCGGCCTCAGCCGCGCTGGGGAAATGGATGGCCGCCTGGGCCTGCTGGAACCAGCCGGGCTCGCGGTAGAGATAGGCAACCTCGCGCCCCGCCTGGACGAATCCCAGCAGGGCCAGCACCGGGATCAGCAGCGCCGCGCCGAAGAGGTAGGGCTGGGCCGCGGGATACCAGGGCTTGAGGCGCAGCCAACCCCTGAGCCCTATGCAGCCGTGGAGCCAGGCGGCGAGGAGCGCCAGGACCTGGAGCAGCCCCTCGAAGGGGGCGAAGACCCAGATCACGAGCAGGACATAGTCGTAATTGTCCTCGGTGCCGAACCAGGCATTGACCAGCCGGGTTCCGACCACATGGATGAAGATCAGGGGCGGGACGATGAAGCCGAGGAGGATCTGCGCCCAATCGGTGCGGGTGAGGCCTTGGAAGCTCCGGCGCTGAAACAGCGCCCAGAGCGCCAGGAGGAGATGGACGAGAATCGCGCCATAGAGCAGGGCGGTCCCGACCGGGTTGCGCCAGACGGCCAGGAAGACCTCTCGGCCTTCGGCCAGGGCGGTATGGGATGCCAACCCCAGGGCGTGATTCAGGAAATGGCTCGCCACATAGGCGAAGAGGATGAGACCGCTCGCGAGCCTGATGCGCCGCAGGTTCATCGCCCCTTGCATGGCCGTCCCGTCTGAAATGCGGTGGCGGCGAAGCTGTCAGGCCGCCCCGCTTGTGATAATAGACCGGCCATGGCGGATTGTAAGACAGATGACTGACCTCTCGGATATCGAGGCCAAGCAACGCCGGCGCGAGGAGCGCCGGGTCCTCAGGCTGCGTGCTTTGGCGGAGGGGCCCCCCTCGCCCTGCATCAGCGTCTGCCAGATCGACGATACGACGGGCCTGTGCCTGGGCTGCCGGCGCACCATCGACGAGATCCGCGACTGGATCATCATGCCGAAGGAGGAGCGCGAGAAGCTCCTGGAAGCCCTCGCCCAGCGGCGCTGACCGCGGCCATCTCTCCTGGAATCGAAAAGGGGCCGACGGCTGGGAGGCTGACCGCCGGCCCCGCCGCTTCGCGCCATCAGGGAGGGAGGCGCGCCGCGGAATCGTTCAAGGGCAAACCGATCATGTCACGCCCGGGTTAGCAAATTCCTGCGCGCAAATAACGAAGGCGGCTCCAGGGGATAGGGCCGCCTTCGCGCCGGATTAGGCTGAAAAGGGGGGCTAGAACCCCAACCCCGGCAAGGGTGCCGTATGCTCCTCGCGGACCGCCTTCAGGGCCTTGGGGTCGAGGCCGAGGACGGCGAGGATCGTGGGCGCGATCTGGGTCGTCGTCACCGGCGTGCGGCTTTGCGTCGGCTTCAGGCCGGGGGCCGACACCAGCATCATCACCGCTGTCTCGTCGCGGCTGAAGCCGCCGTGCTCGGCGATCTTGCTGGCGCCGGGCTTGGTATAGATCACGCCCTC
This sequence comes from Verrucomicrobiia bacterium, assembly GCA_035482595.1. Lineage (GTDB taxonomy): Bacteria > Pseudomonadota > Alphaproteobacteria > Dongiales > Dongiaceae > DASXQK01. Next base: position 879 of record DATHQQ010000678.1, on the reverse strand, counting down.
GTTCGGGATGACGATGATGTCGGGGGCGCGGTCGTCGTGGCGCGGATCGGCGAAGAGGAGCGCCACCTGCTCAGGCCCCAGAATCTTGGCGATGGCGGCGGGCCCCTGGTTGGCGGCCAGCACGGCGACGGCCTTGTCGGCCTGGCTCTGATCGGCGAGCCAGATCAGGGAGACCGCATCCTGGGTCACCTGGGCCCCGAGATCCTTCGACACGCCATCGATCAGATCGGGGATGATCTTCTTGTCGACGATCAGCCGCTTGCTCGGATCGATCGGCGTCTGGCCGTGCTTGGCGCTGACGATGACCAGTGTCGAGCCGTCGAGATGATGGGCCTTCAGCGCGGCGACGAGCTTGCCGATGGATTGGTCGGTATGGGCGATCGCCTCGCCGAGCGCTTCGCTGGGATTGCCCTGGCCGTCGCGATACCCGCCCCCGGCCTGCTTCTCGGTGACGCTCACCGCCTGGAAATTCATCCCGAACAGGGCCGGCACGCCAACGGTCTTGTCGCCGCCATGATCCTTGCCGGCGATCTCGTTCAAGAGGGCCGTGACCTTGAGATCGTCATTGGCCTCGGCCTTGGTCCGCTCCCCATCGGCGCCCCCGGCGGCGATCTCCGGGGTGTAGAGATCGTCGACGCCCTTGCCGGAGGGCCCGTTCACCAGGTCATAGGCCGGGTGCTTGTCGGCCCAGGCGGTGCGCTTTCCCGCCGCCTTCACAACCTCGAAGATCGTATTCACGCGCAGGAACTGGTGCGGATAGACGGGCTTGCAGCCATGGGCCGGATCGAGGGGCAGCTTCTTGGGATCGATGCCGCCGCCGCCGTCGACCTTGTCCGGATCGATATCGATGGTCTCGTCGAAGACGATCTCGCTGCCTTT
>DATHQQ010000677.1:0-7364 GCA_035482595.1 Verrucomicrobiia bacterium | reverse complement strand
GACATAGACGAATTCGTCTTCGTGCGAATGCCAGTGGCGCTGGCTCGACCAATTGCCCGGCGGCAGGTGCATGAGATTGATTCCGACATCAGTGAGCCCGCCGGCATTGCCCAGCCGCTGCCGCACCCGTTCGGCACAAGGCGCGTTGAATTGGGCCGGATAGCCCGTGCCTTTGCGTTCCGGCACGGCGGCGATGTCGATCTTGGGCATGGCAACCTTCCCAGCGCTGGCCCCTACCCTTTCCCGCCCCCGGGGACGACGTGCCCGGGGATGCGAGAGGGATAGAGAGTCGCTCTCCTTAGAACGGAATATCGTCGTCGAGGTCACCACCCCCGCCGCCGCTGCGCCCGCCCGAGGCCGGCTCGGAGAAGCCCTCGCCCATATCGCCGCCGCCAGCCCCGCCGCCGCCCTTGCCATCCAGCATGGTGAGCTCGCCGCGGAAGCGCTGGAGCACGACCTCCGTCGAATAGCGCTCCTGCCCACCCTGGTCGGTCCATTTCCGGGTCTGCAGCGCGCCCTCGACATAGATCTTGCTGCCCTTCTTGAGGAATTTCTCCGCCACCTCGCCCAGCTTCTCGTTGAAGATGACGACGCGATGCCATTCGGTGCGCTCGCGGCGCTCCCCGCTGTTCTTGTCGCGCCAGCTCTCCGAGGTGGCGAGGGAGAGATTGACGATCTTCAGCCCGTCCTGGGTGCTGCGGACCTCGGGATCGCGGCCGAGATTGCCGACCAGAATGACCTTGTTTACCGAGCCAGCCATGCTGACCTCCCATAATTCAATGATATCATAAGGTTACTCGAATTCCCTGGGCAGAGTCGGGGGCGGGATGGACAGCCGCCGTAAGGCTCCACTCTGGAACATATATCGAACAACCGAGTAATTACAGGGTTATTTGTCGCCCGCCACCCTGCCGCTCGGCGCTGCGCGTCGAGAGGGGATGGCAATAACAAGCCTCCCCGCCCCTGTCCACTCGTGAGTGACGCAGAGGGCGGGCGGCCTCAGATTCCGCGCTTGGATGTCGCCATGAACAGGGCGAAGAGGAGGCAGGCGGCGGCTGCGAAGAGCGGCAGGCCGTGGGTGAAGAAGAACATGGCGATACCCGCCAGCGCCGGCCCCAGAAGGGCACCGAGACCCCAGGTCATGCCCATCACCGCATAGATGCCCACCAGCTCGCCGCCTTTGAAGCGGCTGCCCACGATGGTCAGCATGGTCGTGTAGATCCCGACGAAGAGGCCGCCCCAGACGAAGAGCAGCGGAAAGGCGATCCAGGGAAGGTGGAGGACGAAGGGCCAGGTCAGAGCCCCCGCGCTGGAGAGATGGAGCTGTTGCCGCCGGCACCTTGGATCAGGAGAAGATCGCGGCCGACCCGCGCCGACATCGCCTTCAGCGCCGAAAGATCATGGGCGTCGAGAACAGGGGCATCGAGAGTCATCGTCGATCTTTTCTTACCAATTGAGCGAGGTCAGCAGAAAATCCGGGCTGACACCCGCCTCGCGGGCAAGCTGCTGGGCGGCGTTTATCATTGCCGGCTCGCCGGCGGCCGGATCGAAGGCCGGAGCGAGAATGCCCGAGGTGACCAGCGCCGTTGCCATGCCCATGCCGGCGCCGCCGCGGATATCGTGGTCGAGGGAATCCCCGATGGCGAGAACGCGGCGCGGATCCGGGCGCCCCAGCAGGCTCAAGCACTCCTCATAGATCGGCGCATGAGGCTTGCCGACATAGGTCACCTCGCCGCCCAGGGCCCCATAGAGATCGGCGATCCGGCCGGGACCGGGCGCGAGCCCGGCGGCCGTGATCATGGTCAGATCGGGATTGGCGCAGATCATCGGCAGGTCGCGGGTCACCGCCTCGGTCCAGCGCGCGCGCCAGGCCTCGGGATCGGCAAGCGCATCGTCGAGCCCCGCCATCAGGATGAAATCTGCATCCGTGACGTCTTTAGCCAGGGACAGGTCCAAGCCCTCGACGATCGACCGGTCATCGCCCCGTGTGATCAGCAGGCAGTGACGCCCGATGCGATCGAAGGGCGGGCGGTTGCGGCGCTGCAAGAGCCGCCAGCAAGCCTCGCCGGAGCTGAGGAGACCGTCATAGGCCTCGCGCGCCAGACCCAAGCCCGCCAGCCGCGCGGCATTCGCCGCCGCCCGCTTGCCGGAATTCGACAACACCAGCACGCGCTTTCCGGCGCGGCGCAGCGCAGCAACCCCCGCGAGCGCGCCGGCGGATACGGCCTCCCCGTGATGGAGCACGCCCCATTGGTCGAGCAGCACATGATCGAAGCGATCGGCGATGTCCGACAGGCCGTGGATGAGCATCGGTTTGACTTGGACGGGGGTCATGGGGGCGGCCCGCCATGAAGCGCCAGCAGCGCCGTGCCATAGGCGGCCTCCGTCTCCGCCGCCATGCTCACCGGTACGCCCAGAGCGCGGCCGCGAATGCGCGTCCAGGCCTCGTTGCGCGCCCCGCCGCCGACGGTCAAGACCCGCCGCGGGCTCGGCGCGCCCAGCTCGGCAAGCCGCCGATAGGCGAGCGCCTCGACCTCCGCCACGCCTTCGAGAAGCGCTTGAAAGAAAACCAGATCATCAGCCGGACGCTCGGCAATCTCGGCCGGCTTCTCCGGATCACGGATCGGGAAGCGCTCGCCCTTCGCGGGCAGAGGATAGTAGTGCAAGCCTGTCGGGCGCTCGGGTCGAAGCATCGGCGTCAAGGCCGCCAGACGCTCGGCGCTGAAATGCGCCAGCAAGGCGGCGCCGCCGGAATTGGAGGCGCCGCCGGCAAGCCAGCGATCGCCGAGGCGGTGGCTGTAGACACCCGATGCCACATCGAAGACCGGCGCCTCGGCCAGAACCTTCACCACGAGTGTCGTGCCCAGGGAGGTCACGGCATCGCCGATGGCAGCGGCGCCGGTTGCCAGAAAGGCCGCAATGCCGTCGGTCGTCCCGACCCGGATTTCCGTGCGGGGATCGAGACCGAGCTCACCGGCGATTGCCGGCGCGACCAATCCCAGAAGCGCGCCAGGCGGGCGCACCGCGGGCAACAATGACCTCGGTACATCGAGATTCTCGATCCAGGCGGGCCAGGTGCGCGCCACCGGGTCATAACCCGTCTTCAGCGCATTGTTCTCGTCGCTGACGCCATAGCTGGCCGCCAAGCGGCCCGCGATCCAATCCGCCTGATGCAGCACATGCAACGCTCGGGCGCCGGGCGAGGCTTCGCGCAGGGTCATCAGCCGCGCCAGCGCGCTCGTCGCCCCATGGGCGCCGCTCTCGCCGGGGGCCACCGCGGCGATCCGCCTTGCCGCCGGGCCGCCGCGGGCGTCGTTGTACATGATGCCCGGGCCCTGCGGCCGCCCGGCGTCGTCGATGAGAAGGAAGGTGCCGGAGGTGCCGTCGACGGCGATGCGCCGGACGCGGGAAAGATCGATCTCTCGGCCAAGCGTGGCGAAGGCCGCCAGCACCGCCCCCCACCAGACGGAGGGATCCTGCTCTGCGCGGTCGCCCTCGCGCCGCGGCGGCGCCATGGGCTGCACCGCGCGCGCGACGGCCGCACCGGCCGCATCGACGGCGATGATGCGCGCGCCATTGGTCCCGATATCGATGCCGAGGCAAAGGCTCATGCCGACCTCAGGCGCTCGCGCGGGCGGTCCGCCTGCGTCATCGCGGGCGATGCCGCGGGCCGTTGATGCCGGCGACGATGATCAGGCGATCGAAGACGTCCATGGATCGGCGAGCCTATTTCCTCGCTTGCCGGTCCTTCGCCGGTGGCCTGGACCGCGGCGCCGCCGCAGCCTTGAGCGCCGGCGCCGGCGCGGTCTTCCCCCGAGGCCCGTATTCCCTGAAGCGCTCCATGACACGAGCGATCTCGCTATCGGGCAGCACCTTGGGGCCGCCGATGGCCAAGGTCAGGTAATACTGCCGCGCCAGGGTCTCGAGCTCGATGGCCAGCCACATGGCGCGCTTCAGATTGGGACCCGTGGCGATCATGCCGTGATTGGCCAGCAGGCAGCAGCTTCGCCCGTCCAGGGCCTTGAGCGCGTTCTCCGACAGCTCCTTCGTGCCATAGGTGGCATAGGACGCGACCCGGACGCTGGGACCGCCGGCAGCGGCGATCATGTAGTGCATCGCCGGAATGTCCCGGCCGCAGATCGCCAGGGCCGTGCAATAGGTGCTATGGGCATGGACCACGGCGCCGACCTCCGGCCGGGCGCGGATGATGTCGAGATGGAAGCGCCATTCCGAGGAGGGCCGCATCGGCCCCGTCCAGGAGCCGTATTCGCCCTGAATGGGCATGGCGGCGATATCCTCCGGCGCCAGCTCCTCATAGGGCACCCCCGAGGGCGTGATCAGCAGGCTATCGCCATAACGGGCGCTGATATTGCCCGAAGTCCCCTGATTTATGCCTGATGCGTTCATCGCCTTGCAGGAGTCGATGATGCCCCGCCGCAATGCCAATTCCTCGATGTTCATCTCTCTTCCTTCCTACAACGAATTCCCATCAGCACGGCCGCGACGCGACCTTGACCATGGTGGCGGAGGCGCCCGCCATATGCGGCGCCAGCACCACATTGTCCAGCCTCAGCGCCGGGCATCCTTCGGCGGCGGCTCAAGCCGGAAGGTCTCCAGCATAGCGGATGCCGGATCGCGGTCGACAGGCTGCACAGCCAGGGTATCTTCATCCACATTGAGAACGACGGCGCAGAACTCCAATACCCAGCGAAATACTCCCCTGCTGGGCGCAGGCGGTGCTGGGGCTGCCACGCTCCTGCGAGGAGTTCGCCCCGGCGGCAGCAGGATTGGTCCGGTCGACGTAGGGGGTCGTGGCCGGACTATTGCCGCTCCGTAAAATTCCCTCAGGCCCAGGTGAGAATTTTGGGAGTCGATTTTCGACACCCCCGCGCCTATATCTGCGGGCGGCTGGCGTATCCGATGCGGCGCCGAGTCCGCATGGGCGCTGCAGCGAAACCAGACAAAACCCAGGGCAATCCCGCGGCAGCGGAACCCGGTCGAGGCAAGGGATCATGGCAGGCGAATTCGAGGGTGCCCGGATCTCGGTCCGCGGGGCGCGCGAGCACAATCTGAAGAATGTCGACGTGGACATGCCGCGGGACAAGCTGGTGGTGATCACCGGCCTGTCGGGTTCCGGCAAGTCGTCCCTCGCCTTCGACACCATCTATGCCGAGGGGCAGCGCCGCTATGTCGAATCCCTCTCGGCCTATGCACGCCAGTTCCTGGAGCTGATGCAGAAGCCGGACGTGGATTCCATCGAGGGTCTGTCGCCGGCCATCTCCATCGAGCAGAAGACCACGTCGAAGAACCCGCGCTCGACGGTGGGCACGGTGACCGAAATCTACGACTACATGCGCCTGCTCTTCGCGCGGATCGGCATCCCCTATTCGCCCGCAACCGGCCTGCCCATAGAGAGTCAGACCGTCAGCCAGATGGTCGACCGCATCATGGCCATGCCCGAGGGGACCCGGCTCTATCTCCTGGCCCCGGTGGTGCGCGGGCGCAAGGGCGAGTACCGCAAGGAGCTGGCGGAGCTGCAGAAGCGCGGCTTCCAGCGGGTCAAGGTCGATGGCCAGCTCTACGAGATCGAGCACGCGCCGGCGCTCAACAAGAAGCTGAAGCACGATATCGAGGTTGTTGTCGACCGGGTAGCCGTCCGGCCCGGGCTGGAGACGCGGCTGGCGGATTCCATCGAGACCGGCCTGAACCTTTCCGACGGGCTGCTCTTCGCCGAGAAGGCGGAGACCGGCAAGACCGCGGCGGAGCGCGTCACCTTCTCCGCCCGCTTCGCCTGCCCGGTCTCGGGCTTCACCATCGACGAGATCGAGCCCCGGCTGTTCTCTTTCAACAACCCCTTCGGCGCCTGCCCCAGCTGCGACGGGCTGGGCACGACGCTCTATTTCGATCCCGAGCTGGTGGTCCCCGACGAGAGCAAGAGCCTGCGCGAGGGCGCCGTCGCCCCCTGGGCCAATTCGACCTCGCAATATTACCACCAGACCCTGGAGAGCCTGGCCAAGCACTACAAGGTCAATATGAACACGGCCTTCAGCGCCCTGCCGGAGAAGGTGCGCAAGGCGATCCTCTTCGGCTCCGGGGATGATCCCGTGGTCATGCAATATGACGACGGGCTGCGCAGCTATAAGACCACCAAGCCCTTCGAGGGCGTGATCCCCAATATGGAGCGCCGCTTCCGGGAGACCGACAGCAGCTGGGTGCGCGAGGAACTCGCCCGCTACCAGAACAACAGCCCTTGCGAGGTCTGCAAGGGCAAGCGCCTGAAGCCCGAGGCCCTGGCGGTCAAGATCGCCGGCCTCGATATTTCCCAGGTCGCCGATCTCTCCATCGCCCAGGCGGTCGCCTGGTTCCGGGCGCTGGACCGCAAGCTGACGGCCAAGCAGCTCGAGATCGCGCAGCGCATTCTGAAGGAGATCAAGGAGCGGCTGGGTTTCCTCGAGAGCGTCGGCTTGGACTATCTGACCTTGAGCCGCGCCGCCGGCACCCTCTCCGGCGGGGAGAGCCAGCGCATCCGTCTCGCCTCCCAGATCGGCTCCGGCCTGACCGGGGTGCTCTACGTGCTGGACGAGCCCTCCATCGGCCTGCATCAGCGCGACAACGCCCGGCTGCTGGACACGCTGAAGCGGCTGCGCGACCTCGGCAATACCGTGCTGGTGGTCGAGCATGACGAGGAGGCGATCCGCCATGCCGATTATCTGATCGACATGGGTCCCGCCGCCGGGGTCAAGGGCGGCCAGGTCGTCGCCGCCGGCACACCGGACAAGGTGATGCAGAATCCCGCCAGCCTGACCGGCCAGTATCTGACCGGGATTCGCCAGATCCCCATCCCCCTGCTGCGCCGCACCGCGGCGCGCGGCGCGAAGATCAGCCTGATCGGAGCGCGGGCCAACAACCTGAAGAACGTCAGCGTCGACATTCCGCTGGGCACCTTCACCTGCGTCACCGGGGTCTCGGGCGGCGGCAAATCCACCCTCATCATCGAGACGCTCTACAAGGCGCTCTCCCGACGCCTCAACGGCGCGCGCCTTCATCCCGGCGAGCACGACCGGATCGAGGGGCTGGAGCATCTCGACAAGATCGTCGACATCGACCAGTCGCCCATCGGGCGGACCCCGCGTTCCAACCCGGCCACCTACACGGGCACCTTCACCCCCATCCGCGACTGGTTCGCCGGATTGCCCGAGGCGGCGGCGCGCGGCTACAAGCCCGGCCGCTTCTCCTTCAACGTCAAGGGCGGGCGCTGCGAGGCCTGCCAGGGCGACGGCGTCATCAAGATCGAGATGCATTTCCTCCCGGACGTCTATGTCCAATGCGATACCTGCAAGGGCAAGCGCTACAACCGGGAAACC
>DATHQQ010000676.1:0-2414 GCA_035482595.1 Verrucomicrobiia bacterium | reverse complement strand
CATAGGCCGTCAGCTCGTTGGGCAGCAGATAGAGATAGGCCGGCACCGAGAGCAGGAGCAGCAGCGCGGCCAAGGCGGGAAAGATGCGCCGGACCCGCCGCTCGTAGAAGGCCAGGAGCGAAAAACCTCCGGCTACGACCTCCTGGAGGATGATCGAGCCGATGAGATAGCCGGAAATAACGAAGAAGACATCGACGCCGATATAGCCGCCGGGAAAGGCGGAGAACTTCACATGAAAGGCGACGACGGCGAGCACCGCGACGGCGCGCAGCCCGTCGATGTCGCTGCGATACGGGCGGGCCGCCGATTGACGGTGCCCGTCCCAGGACAGCTCCTCGGGCCTTTCCCCGCCCCCGCTCATTCCAGCCCCCGTGCCGTCCTTCGGAGCGTGCTCAGGCCTTGGGCGCGTATTTCGCCAGAATGCGCTGCAGGGTGCGGCGATGCATGCGCAGCCGCCGCGCGGTCTCCGAGACATTGTGGTCGCATTGCTCGTAGACGCGCTGGATATGCTCCCAGCGGACGCGGTCGGCGGTCATCGGCTGCTCCGGCGGCGGCGGCAGGGGCCGGCAGATCGCGAGAAGAGCGGCCTGGATCGCATCGGCATCGGCGGGCTTGGCGAGATAATCGACCGCGCCGGTCTTCACCGCTGCCACCGCGGTGGCGATATTGGCATAGCCGGTCAGGACCACGATGCGGGTATCGGCCCGCACCTCGCGCAGCGCCTTCACCACCTCGAGACCATTGCCGTCACCCAGCTTCAGATCGACCACGGCATAGGCCGGCGGGCGGGCGCGGGCGGCCTCGATGCCGGCGGCCACGTTCTCGGCCGCCACCACGACGAAGCCGCGCTTCGCCATGGCCTGGGCCAGGCGCTCGCGGAAGGGTGCGTCGTCGTCGACGATCAGAAGGCTCTTGTCCTCGCTCATTCCACCTCTTCCCGGAACCCCTCCCGGCGCAGGTTGCGCAGCCGGACCGGATCCCACCTTACCACGGCTTCGCTGCCGCCGGTCGGCCGGTTGCGGAAGCTGAGGCGCGCGCCCGTGCGTTCCAGCAAAGTCACGGCGATGAAGACCCCCAGGCCCATATGCTCCCCCTGGCTGCGCCGCCCGGCGCCGCCGGTGGAAATGTAGGGGGTGCCGAGCTGGTCGAGCAAGGCGGGGTCGAAGCCCGGCCCGTCGTCCAGTATGGCGATTTCGAGCCTCTGCGGGGCGGCGGCCAGGCGGACGATCACCTCGCCGCGGGCGAATTCGAAGGCGTTCTGCAGCAGGGTGCCGAGGCCATGGGAGATTTCCGGGCTGGGCGGCAAAGGCGGGATCTCGCCCGTGGTCTCGATGCTGAAATCGACGGTCTCGCGCCGGTAGGGGGCGGCGGCCGTCTCGATGATCGCGGCCAAGGGCAGGGGGCCGAAGGAGGGGTCCTCGGGCCGGTCGTCGCTGCCCGGCCGGGCGGCGAGCTCGGCCAGTATGTCGCGGCAGCGCCGGGCCTCGCTTTGGAGCAAGGCGACATCGCCGGCGATGGGGCTTTCCTTTGGCAGCTCGCGGGCGATCTCATGGGCGACCAAGGCGATGGTGCCGAGCGGCGTGCCCAGCTCATGGGCGGCGGCGGCGGCCAGCGCCCCCACGGCCGAGGCCCGCCGCTCGCGGTCCAGCGCCATCTGGGTGGCCGAAAGGGCGTCGGACATTCGGCGTGCCTCCTCCGAGACGCTGGAAACATAGGCGGCGATGAAGACCACGGCGGTACCCAGGGCCAAAGTGAGGCCGAGGATGAACATCGGCTCCAGCCGGAAGGCCCCGTCGGGCCAGGGCAGCGGCAGATGGAATCGCGCCAGCAAGGCGAGGATGGCCAGCGCGAGGACGGAGAGGGAGATGGTGCTGCGCCGCGACAGCACCGTCGCCGAGACCGTGACCGGCGCCAGGATCAGCACGGCGAAGGGATTGCCGAGGCCCCCAGTCAGGCAGAGGAGGGCGGCGAGCTGCAGCATGTCATAGCCGAGCTGGACAGCCGCCATGCGGTCGCTGAGCAGGGCGGAACCCCGACGCCGGCCAGCCAGCCAGAGGTTGAGCCCGGCCGAGGCGCCGACCACGGCCACCGCCGGGGCGATGGGCAGCGGGAATCCCAGGCCATAGCGCACGATGCCAAGCGCCGCCACTTGGCCGGCGATGGCGATCCAGCGCACGGTGATGAGGGTCCTGAGCCGCACCCGGCCGCCGCGGGCCTGGGCCGGTACGGGGGGCGAATCGAAGGTCATGGCGCCATAGGAAGGCCAAGAGCGGTGCCTGGCAAGCCCGGGGGCGGATGTCGAAACGGGCTTGGCAGGGAGGGCGCGAAACGGTTCTCCTTGGGCGAGGCGCTTGCCACCCTCGCCCTGGAGAAATCGCCATGTCCGAGCAGCCGAAGCCCAAGCCCTATCTATC
>DATHQQ010000675.1:0-3688 GCA_035482595.1 Verrucomicrobiia bacterium | reverse complement strand
GAGCAGGCGGTGCAGTCGATCCTGGCCGCCTGCCGCAAAGCCAAGACGCCCTGCGGCCTTTTCACCTATCACACGGCCATCGCACTGGACCGCCTGCGCCAGGGCTTCCAATGGATGGTGCTGGGCAATGACCAGGATTTCCTGCTGAGCGCGGCCAAGGCCAATGTGGCGCGCTTCGCCGGCGGCAGCCGCAAGACGGCGGTGAAGGGCGCAGTCGCGCTGGTGACCGGCACCAGCCGCGGCATCGGGCCCGAGACGGTGAAGGCCCTGCTCGCCGGCGGTGTCGCCAAGATCTATTGCGGGACGCGCCACAAGGCGAAGATCGCCAAGCTGATCGCGGCATCGCCGAAGAAGCTGATCCCCATCGAGATCGACATCACCAAGCCGGCGGCGGTCGCGGCGGCGGCCAAGGCCTGCCAGGACGTGACCCTCCTGGTCAACAATGCCGGGGTCAATTTCAACACGCCGCTCTTCGCCATCGCCGGCACCGACAACGCGCGCCAGGAGATGGAGGTCAATTATTTCGGCACGCTCGCCATGTGCCGTGCCTTCGCGCCGATCCTGAAGAAGAACGGCGGCGGCACCATCGTGAACATGCTCTCCATCCTGGCGCATGTGAACCTGCCGCTCATGGGCTCGCTCTGTGCCTCGAAAGCCGCGGGGCTGTCGCTGACCCAGGCGCTCCGCGCCGAGCTCGCGGCCCAGGGCACCCATGTGATGGGCGTGCTGCCGGGGGCCGTCGATACCGACATGACCCGCGGGGTCGATGTGCCGAAGATGCAGCCGGCCGAAGTCGCGGCGGCGATCCTCCATGGACTGGAATACGGGCTGGAGGAGGTCTATCCCGGCGACATGGCATCCGGCGTGTCGACCGGGCTGGCGCTGGACCCCAAGGCGGTGGAGAAGCAGTTCGCGGGATTCCTGCCCCGCCCATGACGCCCGAGCTCGCCGCATGATCTCGGCGCATCACATCAGCAAATCCTTCGGCGGCATCCGTGCCGTGGCCGATTGCAGCCTGACGGTGGAGCGCGGCCAGATCCTGGGCCTGATCGGCCCGAATGGTGCCGGCAAGACGACGCTGTTCAACATGCTGGCGGGATTCATGGCGCCCGATTCCGGCCGCATCGAGCTCGACGGCGAGGATGTCACCGGCCGGCGCCCCCATGAGCTGTTCCGCCGCGGCCTGGTGCGCACCTTCCAGATCGCTCATGAGCTCGCCCGCATGACCGTGCTGGAGAATCTCATGGTCGTGCCGCCGGGTCAGAGCGGCGAGCATCTGATGACCGCCCTCTTCCGGCCGGGCCGCGTGAGAGCGGAGGAGCGCGCCTTCCGCGAACGCGCGGAGGAGGTGCTGGGGCGCCTCAAGCTCGGCGCGCTGCGCTTCGAGCTCGCCGGCAATCTTTCCGGTGGGCAGAAGAAGCTGCTCGAGCTCGGCCGGGCGATGATGACCGATGCCAAGATCGTGCTGCTGGACGAGATCGGCGCCGGCGTCAACCGCAGCCTGATGGCCGAGCTCGCCTTCTATATCGAGCGCCTCAACCAGGAGCAGGGCTACAGCTTCTGCATCATCGAGCATGACATGGATCTGATCGCCCGGCTTTGCGATCCCGTGGTGGTGATGGCCGAGGGCCGGGTGCTGACCCGCGGCAGCATGGCGGAGATCCGCGCCAATGACGCGGTGATCGAGGCTTATCTCGGCGGGCGCCGGACGCCATGACCGCGACGGTGCAGGCGCCGCTCTTGCAGGCATCCGGCCTCCTCGGCGGCTATGGCGGGATGGATATCCTCCAGGGCGTCGATCTCGCGGTCGATGCCGGCGAGGTGGTGGTCGTGGTCGGCCCCAATGGTGCCGGCAAATCGACGGCCATGAAAGCGCTGATCGGCCTGATCCCGCTGAAGGCCGGCAAGGTCGTCTATGCCGGCGACGACATCACCGGCGAAGCGCCGGAGCGGCTCGTTGCCCGCGGCATCGCCTATGTGCCGCAGGAGCGCAATGTGTTCCGCAGCATGAGCGTCGAGGACAATCTCGCCATGGGCGCCTACATCCGCCGCGACGATCTCGGCCCGACCTTCGCAAAGGTCTATGCGCTTTTTCCCGCACTGAAAGACAAGCGCCGTCAGCGCGTCGGCGAGCTCTCCGGCGGCCAGCGCCAGATGGTGGCGATCGCGCGCGCGCTCATGATCGAGCCCAAGCTGCTGCTGCTGGACGAGCCCACGGTCGGGCTTTCCCCCAAGGTGATCGGCGAGATCTTCGATTGCATCCTCGCCATCAACCGCGCAGGCGTGGGCATATTGATGGTGGAGCAGAACGCCCGGGCCGCGCTTTCCATCGCCCATCGCGGCTATGTGCTCGCCACCGGCCGCAACCGCTTCACCGACACCGCCGGAGCCCTCCTGGGCAACCGCGAGGTGGCGGAGGCGTTCCTGGGCGGGGCGGGATGATGATTGCCGCTCGCATCATTTTTCCCCCTCGCCCCCGGGACGGGGGAGAGGGGCAAGAAGGCGTGCGCCGATGATGGATTGGGGCACGCTGCTCGACTTCATCGGTCTCTACCTGATCCCCGGGCTCATCACCGGCTGCATCTACGCGCTGGGTGCGATCGGGGTGTCGCTGCTGTTCGGCATCCTGCGCTTCGCCCATTTCGCCCATGGCGATGTGATGACCTTGGGCGGCTATCTGGCGCTGACCTTCGTCTGGTGGCTGGGCTGGCCGGTGCTGGCGGCCATCCCACTGGCGATGATCGGCACGGCCCTCGTTGCCGTTTGCCTGGACCGCGCCTTCTACCGCCCCTTCCGGCGCCGGCCGACGATCATCAGCGTCATCGCCTCCTTCGGCGTCATGCTGATGATCCGCTCCGCCATCCAGCTCATCTGGGGCGTCGAACCGATGCAGTACAAGGCGGGGATCGAGCGGCCGATCATCCTCTTCGGTCAGCTCCGCCTCCAGGAGCGCCATATCTGGATGATCGCCATCACCGCCGTTCTGGTCCTGGCATTGCATCTGATGCTCTCGCGCAGCCGCATCGGCCGGGCGATGCGCGCCGTCAGCGACGAGCCCGATCTCGCCCGCGTCACCGGAATCTCCACCGAGCGGGTCATCCTGGTGACCTGGCTGGTCGGCGGGGCGCTGGCGGCCGTGGCAGGCGTCTTCCTGGGCATGGACAGCAAGATCGATTCCTACATGGGCTGGGACATGCTGCTGCCCGTCTTCGCCGCCGCCATCCTGGGCGGCATCGGCAGCCCCATGGGGGCGGCGGCCGGCGGGCTGGTGCTGGGGCTGATCGAGGAGCTCTCGACCTATAACTGGATCGGGGACAACCCCCTGGTCCCGCCCGACTACAAGCTGGGCCTCGCCTTCGCCATCATGGTGATCCTGCTGATCTGGCGCCCGACGGGCCTGCTGCGGGGGAGGCAGTTCTGATGGATACCGGAACCCTTCTCTATCTCATCTCGCTCGCCACCATGATCTGCCTCTATGCCATCCTGACCTTGGGGCTCAATCTGCAATGGGGCTTCGCCGGGCTCTTCAATGCCGGCATCGCCGGCTTCTTCGCCGTCGGCGCCTATACGACCTCGATCCTGACCACCCCGGAATCGGCGGATCACCTCGGCGGCTTCAGCCTGCCGATCCCCGTGGGGATCCTGGCCGGGGTACTGCTGTCGGCAGTGCTGGGCTATGCGGTGGCGC
>DATHQQ010000674.1:0-3525 GCA_035482595.1 Verrucomicrobiia bacterium | reverse complement strand
CCGGGCCCGAAGATGCCGGCGATCTGGGTATGGCCGAGCTCGGCCAGATGCCGGACCGCGAGCGCCGCGCCGGCGGCATCATCGACGGTGACGGCGGCGCGCACGCCGCGCACGCGGCGGTTCAGCATCACCACCGGACCCTGCTCGCCATTGGCGAAGCGGCGGATGAAGGCATCGCCCAGCACGCCGCTGGCGGTGAGGAGGCCGTCGACGCGGCCCTGTTGCAGCAGGCGGGTGAAGGTCGCCTCCGCCTCGCCCTCCACATGGGTCCCGAAGACAAGGCCGAAGCCGCGTTCCTGGGCCCGGCCCTCGGCGGCCCGCGCGATGGCGGCATAGAGGGGATTGGTCAGATTGGGCAACATCAGCCCCAGGGTCCAGGTCCGGGCCATGCGCAGGCTGCGGGCGGCGAGATTGGGCTGATAGCCCAGGCTGCGGGCGGCCTCCAGGATCCGCTCCCTCGTGGCGGGGCCGGCGCTGGCCTTGGGATGATCGTTCAGCACCCGGGAGACCAGGCTGGCATCGACGCCGGCGCGCGCGGCCACGTCCCGGATGGTGATCCGTTTTCTCTCCCTGCCGCCGGGCAGCCGCGCCATGCTTCTCCCCTTTGCCGGCATCAGCAGCAGGAAGGCTTTGCTTCCTCCTGGTCGGGCCGATACTCCCCGAAGGTCTTGGTGGTCTCGATCAGCTCCACCCGGAAGCCGTCGGGGTCGATCATATAGACCGCCCGCCCGCCGCGGTTGGGGCCGATGGTGGGGGTGACCGGCCGCGAGACGCTTTTCACCCCCGCGGCGGTCAGCCTGGCATAGAGCGGGTCGAGGGCATCGACGAAGAAGGCGATATGGGCATTGCCGATATTGCCATTGGCCATGTCGACGCTGGCGCGCGGGATGCCGCGGTATTCCAGCAGCTCGAGGAAGACGTCGGAATTGGGGATCTTCAGGATCGCGCCTTCGAGGTCGACGGTGGGATAGCCCACCAGCTCGGCGATATAGGGCGCGCGGGGATTCCAGCGGAAGGCGATCTCGAAGCCCAGGACGTCGCGGTAGAAGGCGATGGAGCGGTCGAGATTGCTGACGGTGAGGCCGGTGTGATGGGCCTTGGTGATCTGGGCCAAGCTCGCCTCCTTGATTTAGTCGTTCCTGGGGGGTGCCGCTCCCCGGGGGTTATTTCAGACGGCGAGATAGCCGTCGTCGCACATCACCACATGGCCGGTGACCAGCGCCGAGGCATCGCTCGCCAGGAAGATCGCGGTGCCCACCAGCTCGCGCGGCAGGCCGGGGCGGGGGCGGATCATCCGCGCCTTGATGAAATCCGAGGTGATGGAGGTGGATTTAGCCGCCGCCCTCGCCAAAGGCGAATCCATCAGGGTCGGGCCGATGCCGTTGACCCGCACGCCGCGATCCCGCCATTCCAGCGCCAAGGCCCGGGTCACCTGCAGCACGCCACCCTTGGAGGCCAGATAGGCGCTGGCCCAGGGGTAGGCGACGAAAGAGCCGATGGAGGCGATGTTGATGATGCTGCCCTTGCCCTGCGCCAGCATGAGGCGGCCGAAGGCCTGGCAGCAGAGATATGTTCCCTTCAGATTGAGGTCGATGATGAAATCGAACTTCTCCTCGGGGAAGTCCTCCGCCGCGCAGCGGAAGGCCGAGCCCGCGCTGTTGACCAGGATATCGACGCGGCCTTCCTCCTGGTTGACGGAGTCCGCCAGCGCCGTGCATTGGTCGCGCTGGGTCACGTCGAGGGCCACGGCGCGGGCATGTCCGCCTTGTGCCTTGATGGTGGCCTCGGTCGCCTCGGCACCCCTAGGATTGACATCGGCGACGATGACCCTGACTCCGACCTGCGCGAGGCCCGTGGCGATGGCCGCCCCGAGCCCGCTGCCGCCGCCGGTGACGACGGCTACTCGGCCCTTGAGGTCGAAGAGCCCCGCGGCATAGCCGGCGGGGACCGATAGATCGTCATCTGCCTGTGACATCGGTCCCTTCACCCGTCCAGGATGTGGTCGGGATCGTCGTGGGGCTGGCTGAGCGCCCAATCGCGGTTCAGCAGCTCGCCGAAGCCGGGGCCGCGAGGCAAGGGCTGCATCCGTCCCTCGGCCGTCAGCACCGGCTGCGCCAGGCTGTCGGCATAGGGATCGACACCGGTCCAAGGCAGGCCCCATTCGATCGGAAGATCGGGAAAGCCCCAGGCGCTGAAGACCTGGCTATGGACATGGGCGAACATATGAGGGGCGAAGCGCACCCCCGACTTCAGGCATTCATCGACGATCCGGCGCGCCCCGGTGATGCCGCCCATGCAGGTGAGATCGACGCGCACGACATCGACGGCCCCGGCCCGGATCAGCGCCTGGGGGTAATAGGCCCCGCCCTGCTCGTCGCCCATGGCGATGGGCGTGTCGATCGAGCGGCGGAGCTCGGCCAGCTGCTGGGCATCGCCAGGCGGGAAGATGTCCTCGAACCAGCCGAGGCGCACATCATAGATTGAGCGGGCGAATTCGGCGGCGGGGCCCACCTCGTCGAAGATCCAGGCACCGTCGCAGCCGAGCCAGCCCTCGGGGGCGGCAGCGCGCGCGGCGCGCAGCCGCGCGGCGGAGGCCTCCGGCGTCGCCCCGACGGGCGCCTTGAAGCGCCGCCAGCCCGCCTGCCAGAGCTCGGCGACCTGGGCGCCGATCTCCTTCGGGCCGATGCTGGCGGGGGGATAGCCGATGATGGCGGTGGCGGGCATGGGCGCCACCGCTCCGCCGAGGAATTCGGCGATGGAGCGCTCCGCCATCCGCGCGGCGACGTCCCAGCAAGCGAGATCGACAAGCGAGAGCGCGCGCAGCCCGATGCCGCCGCAATGGGAGGCGAGGCTGCGGCGCCAGGCGGTGCGGTAGGTCTTGGTGCGGTCCGCGACATCGGTGCCGATGTAGACGCGCCCGATGGTCTTGCGGATCTGCTCGGCGACGGCGCCGTCGCGGGTCAGGGTGAAGGCCCATCCTTCATGGCCGGATTGCGTACGCAGGCGCACCACGGCGAATTCGCGCTGCTTCATGATCCAGTCGCCGAAGACGACCGGGGCGGGCAGCTGCCCCTGGATCGTCGCGACGCTCACATCGACAATGGTCGAAGACGCTGCCATGCCCGCCGCCCGGAGGTTTCCGCCCGCTGGGAGGGAGGATAGGTAGGCGGCGAGGGGTCGTCAACCGATTGATCCCTGAGAGTAGTCAATCGATTGACACCTAGCGGAGGGCGGCCTACCGTCGATGCTGCTGTCACCTGGGTTGTCGGCCATGAAATCGCCGCCGGTTGCCACCGTTCTCGTCATGCTCGGGCTTGTCCCGAGCATCCACGCCTTTGCGACGGCCTCGTTCTCTCTACCGTCATGGTCGGCGCAGGCCGACCATCCACGAGTTTGCCAGCCAAGAGCTGAGTCTGTCGTATTTCACCGTCGATCATCTTCCCGCTTCGCGGCCGGTAAGACGTGGATGCTCGGGACAAGCCCGAGCATGACGGTGGAGAGGGTGACGCTTGCCGGCTCTCCCCT
>DATHQQ010000673.1:0-6876 GCA_035482595.1 Verrucomicrobiia bacterium | reverse complement strand
GGGCGCGCTAGAGGGAAGTGCGCTACCTCAGGTAGCTCCGCAGATATTGCGGGATGCTCTTCTCCAGGCTCGCGTTCAGATCCTTCATCGTCTGCTCGGTGAGCGTGAACCAGGTGCGCTCGCGGTCGTTCAGCGTGGCGTCCTGGGCGACGGTCTGGCTGCGCGTGGCCTTGGCATCGACGGAGGCGGCGACGCGGCCGTCGGGCTCGATGATCTGCAGCCGCACGCCGATGGTGAGGTCGTAGCGCTCCGACTGCGGGTTGTCGAAGTCGCTGAACATGCCGCCGCTGTCCGGTATGGCGAGATGGGTCTCGATCGCATCGCCGCGCAGCACGGTATAGACAGCGCGGTCGGGTCCGCCGACGGCGATCAGCCGGTCCCGGCCCCATTGGGCGGCCGTGCCCGAGGGCGAGACGGGAAAGCTCTGCTCTACATTGGGTGCCGCCAAGGGCGGGCGATAGGCGTCGACGATATCGACGCGGCTGACAGCCAGGCGGAAAGGCGTCAGATAGGCATAAGTCAGCTTGGGAAATGTGCCGCGCGTGGGCGGCGTGTCGCAGCCGGCGAGCAGGCTCGTGATGAGCAACGCTGACAGCAATCGAAGAGCGATCTTCATCCTCGCTCTCCTCCCATCATTGATCTTCCGCGTTGGGCTGAGCGAAGCCGGCCAGGGTCTTGCCGTCGAAACGATACTGCCGGCTGCAGAATTCGCAGGTGACCAGCGCCTGGCCCTCTGCCTGGAGGGCGGCCAGCTCATCCGCGGGCATGGCGCGCAGCACCTGGGCGACGCGCTCGCGCGAGCAGCGGCAACCGGCGATCAGGGGATGCTTGCGGAAGACCCGCACGCCATCCTCATGGAAGAGACGGAAGAGCAGATCCTCCGGCAACAGCGCCGCATCGGTCAGCTCGGCGCTGCTGACGCTCGCCATGAAGGCAAGGGCGCGGCGCCAGCCGTCCTCGGCCGCCTCGGCCTCCTCGCTGTCCTCGGGCGGGGGCAGGCGCTGGAGCATCAGCGCGCCGATTCGCCAATGGCCGTCGATCTCCGATGCGCCAAGCTTGAGGGCGCATTGCAGCTGCTCCGACTGGCGGAAATAGTGATGGACGCAATCGGTGAGCGTGGCCCCGGTCAGCTCGACGATCCCCTGGTAGCGCTCTGTGAAATCGCCCTGGTCGACGGTGAAGGCGAGATGGCCGGCACCCAGCAGGCGCGGCACGGAAGCCTCGCTCCCGGCCGGCAGGCGGGTCGCATCGAACTGGGCATAGCCGCGCAGCGTCCCGCCGCTGCTGACATCGGCGACCATCAAACGCACCGGCCCGTCGCCGGAGGTTTGCAAGGTGAAGACGCCTTCGTATTTCAGGGCGCCGGCCAGCAGCGCGGCCAGGCCCAGCATCTCGGCCAGGAGCCGGGCCACGGGGGCGGGATAGTCGTGGCGATGCAGGATCTCATCGGCCAGGGGCCCCAGCCGCGCCAGACGGCCCCGGAGGCCCTGCGCTTCGATCTGGAAAGGCAGAATCAGGTCGTCGTTGATGTTCATGCCGGCGAGACTATTGCTTGAGGCACCAGTAGAGGATGCCCTTCTGGGCATGGAGCCGGTTCTCGGCCTCGTCCCAGACGGCCGATTGCGGGCCGTCGATCACGCCCGGCGTGACCTCCTCGCCGCGATGGGCCGGCAGGCAATGCATGAAGATGGCGTCCTTCTTGGCTCGCCGCATCAGCCTCTCGTCGACCTGGTACGAGCGCAGCATGTTATGCCGGTCGGCACTCACCTGGCCGCCCATGGAGATCCAGGTATCGGTAACCACGCAATCCGCATCCGCCACGGCCGCCTCGACATCGCTGGTGACGACGATCTTGGCGCCCTGCCGCCGTGCCCAATCCACAACGTCCGGCGGCGGGCGCAGTTCCTCCGGGCAGGCGAGGTGGAGCTCGAAGCCGAAGCGCTCGGCGGCATGGATCCACGAGGTCGCCATGTTGTTGCCATCGCCGCTCCAGGCGATCTTGCGCCCGGCGATGGGGCCCAGATGCTCCTCGAAGGTCATGACATCGGCCATGAGCTGGCAGGGATGGGTGCGGTCGGTGAGGCCGTTGATGACCGGCACCGTCGCATGCTCTGCCATCTCCAGCAGCTTTTCCTCATCGGTGGTGCGCAGCATGATGACATCGACATATCGGGAGAGAACGCGCGCTGTATCGCCCACGGTCTCGCCGCGGCCGAGCTGCGAGCCGTCGCGCTCCAGCACGATGGTCTCGCCGCCCATCTGGCGCATGCCGAGCTCGAAGGAGACCCGGGTGCGGGTCGAGGGCTTCTCGAAGATCATGGCGAGCGCCTTGCCTGCCAGCGGGCGCGGGTCGCCGTCGGGCAGGCGATGCTGCTTGAAGGCCGTGCCCAGCGCCAGGATCCGCCGCAACTCCTCCGCTGGCAGCTTGTCGAGATCGAGGAAATGGCGGGTGCTCATGCGGCCACGACAGGGGAGGCCTGCGCCACCCTGTCCAGGATCGCCAGCCCTTCATCCACCTCGGCCTCGCTGATGATGAGCGGCGGCAGGAGCCGCACCACATTGTCCCCGGCGCCCACGGTCAGCAGACCGGCGTCCCGCAGCCGGGCGATCATCTCGGTATTGGGCTGCCGGCATTTCACGCCGAGCAGCAGCCCTGCCCCGCGAACCTCCTCGAAGGTCTCGGGATGGCGGCGCAGCAGTTCCTCGAGCCCGCGGCGCAGGCGCTGGGCCATCTTCTGGACGCGCTCGAAGAATCCCTTCTCCAGCATGACGTCGAGCACGGCATTGGCCACGGCCATGGCGAGCGGATTGCCGCCGAAGGTGCTGCCGTGGCTGCCGGGCGTGAGCGCGCGGGCCGCCTTCTCCTTGGCGAGGCAGGCGCCCACCGGAAATCCGCCGCCCAGCCCCTTGGCGGTCGCCACGATATCGGGCTCGATGCCGGCCCATTCATGGGCGAAGAGCTTGCCCGTCCGCCCCATGCCGCATTGGACCTCGTCGAGGAAGAGCAGCAGGCCGTATTCGTCGCAGACGGCGCGCAGGCCTTGCAGATACTCGCGCGAAGCCGGGCGCAGGCCACCCTCGCCCTGCACCGGCTCGACCAGCACCGCGGCGGTCTCCCCGGTGATGGCGGCGCGCAGCTCGTTCAGATTGTCATAGGCGACATGGTCGAATCCCTCGACCTCCGGGCCGAAGCCGGCCAGATGCTTCTCCTGTCCGCCGGCGGCGATGGTGGCCAGGGTGCGGCCGTGAAAGGCACCGCGGCAGCAGAGGACGCGATAGCGCTTTGGATCGCCGAAATCATCCTGATATTTGCGCACCATCTTGAGGCCGCATTCGATCGCCTCGGCGCCCGAATTGCAGAAGAAGACGCTGTCGGCGAAGCTCGCCGCCACCAGCCGCTCGGCCAGGCGGGTCTGGCCGGGGATCTGATAGAGATTGGCCGTGTGCCAGAGTTTCTTGGCCTGCTCGGTGAGCGCGGCGACCAGATGCGGATGGGCATGGCCCAGCGCCGTCACCGCGATGCCGGAGGCGAAATCCAGGAAGCGCCTGCCATCGGTCGCGTAGAGATAAGCACCCTCGCCCCGCTCGAAGGCGAGGTCGGCCCGCGCATAGGTGGGCATCACCGCGGAAATCATGGCCCTGGCCCTCCAAAAAAGGTCGAGACTATCGGGATTCGGCGGCGCGCCGTCAAGGCGCAGCCGCACTAAGCCTTGAGACGCCAACCGCTTCGCAGAAGCCCATAGACCAACCCTGCCAGGGCGAGATCGAGAACCAGGATCAGCAGGGCGCCCGGAACGATATCCGTCTCGGCATAGCCGGTCATGCCATAGCGCATGCCGTCGATGACGTAATAGAGCGGATTGAGGGCGATCACTTGGCGGGCCAGGTGGGGCAGGCCGAGCGTGCTGTAGAACATGCCGGAGAGATAGGAGAAGGGGACCAGGAAATAGGCGAGCAAAGCGGCGTAGTGGTCCCAGCGCCGGGCCCAGAGTCCCGCGGCGGTGCCGATGAAGCCGAGCAGCAGGCTGCCGGCGACGAGGAAATAGAGGAAGGCCGCCGGATGGGCCGGCAGGATATGGGCAAAGGGCCAGAGCACCGCCGCCGTGGCTGCTCCGGAGATGGCCCCGGCGGTCATCGAGGCGCCGGCGAAGGCGGCGAGCCTCTCCCCCGAGGTCAGGGGGGCCATGACCACATCGCCGATCATGCCCTCGAGCTTGTCGAACAGGATCGAGACGCAGGCCGCCGAGAACGCGCGCTCGCCGGCCGCAAACATGATCAACCCCGGGGCGATGAAATCCGTCAGCGGCAGGCCGGCAACCATGGTGCCGCTGCCGCTTGCCATTCCTCCGCCGGCCGCCACCGTCAGGATCAACATGAAGATCAGATTGGCCAGGGCCGGCCCCAGAAGGCTGTCGAGATAGTCCTTCTGCAGCCGCCAGGTCTCGCGGCGGTAGAGGGCCGCCGTGCCGATCCAATTGACCCGGCCGAATCGGCGAGGCCCCAGGGGCAGCGATCCCGCCCCGGATCGCCCAAGCCGGGCGGCGCCCGCGGTCACGGCCGGAGCTTGTAGCCGATGGCGAGGAGCCGCCACAGCAGAAGGCCGAGCAGGATGTCCGCCGATGCGATGACGACCACCCCGGCCAGCAGCGAGCCATCGGCATGGCCGATGAAGCCGTAACGGAATCCGTCGATCATGTAGAAGAAGGGGTTGAGATGGGCGATGGTGCGCCAGAGATCCGGCAGGCGCTGGGTGGAATAGAAGGCGCCCGAGAGGAAGGACAGCGGCTGGATGATGAAATTGGTCACCGCCGCCATCTGGTCGAACTTGTCGGCCCAGAGCCCCGCCAGCACGCCGATCAGGGAGAGCATCAGCGACGCGCCGATGGCGTGAAAGACGATGAAGAACCAGTCATGGACATGGATCGGCAGCAGCAGCGAGACCGCCAAGGTCGAGACGAGGCCGACGCAGATGCCACGGGTGAGGCCGCCGCCGGCAAGCCCCACGGCAAGCTCCAGCGGGCTCAGCGGCGGCATCAGCAGATCGACGATATTGCCCTGGATCTTGGCGATCACCAGAGAGGAGGAGGTATTGGCGAAGGCGTTCTGGACCATGGACATCATGACCAGCCCCGGAAACAGGAACTCGGCATAGCCCACGCCCCCCACCTGCTGGACGCTGCGACCCAAAGCGAGGGTGAAGATCGCCAGGAACAGCAGGGTGGTGACCAGGGGCGAGACCAGGGTCTGGGTGAAGACCTTGGCGAAGCGGCGGACTTCCTTGAGGTAGAGGGTCCAGAGGCCAAGCCAGTTGACGGCGCCGAGACGGCGCGGGGCTAGGGTAAGGACGGGCTGCATCGCGGCCGCAACCTAGGCCCCCGGCGTGCAGCTTGCAAGCCGGGCGACCCGTGGCCTTGCACCTTCGCGACTAGGGAATCTTGTAGTGCAGCTTGCTCCAGAAAATGATCCCGGAGGTCTTGGCCTTCACGGTCGAGTCGGGCTTGGCTGTCACGTCGTCCAAATTCGACCGTATCATGAACTGCCCGCCGCCGGTGACATTGGCGAAGCGGCCGGCCCCGCCGGTCAACGTCGAATCGCCGCCACAGCCCACCAAGGGCACACCGGTGCAGGTTAAGTTCATATAAGCCAGATTGCCCTCCCGGCCGGTGAAGATACACTGCCCGTTTCCGCGCTGGGTGCTGTCCTTCAGATTGATATGGACGACGACCGGACATGTCATGCTGCCGGCGTCAACCGGTCCCTGCTCCGTATCGATATAGAAGCGGCCAGATAGCACGCCGATATAGGTCGCCTCCTGCGGGCCCGTCCGCATGATCTGGCCCTCGCCCTGAAAGGCGGAGAAAGCGCGCACGGTCTGGTCTTCGGCGGCCCGGGCGCCAGGCGTCCCGCCGAGGCACAGAAAAAGTGCGGCGGCGGCGATGATGGGAAGGCGGCGCATGAGCGTCATTGCTTTGATCCCCCGGCTCAGTTGTTCATCTCGATATAGATGGCATCGCCGCCCATGCTGAGGGCGATGCCCTCGCGCTGCGCCTTGAGCTGCATGACGACGCCCGCCTCGTTCTCGAGCCAGAGCCCGCCATTGTCCGAGGCGCCGAGGGTGACGCCCATGCGTCCCTGGGCATAGGCGCCCACGAATTGGCTGACATTTTTCAGATGGTAGACATTGCCTGTCGCCGTGATGCGGGAGATGCCGAAGCCGCCCACGCCGAGGCCACCGATGGTGAAGTCGTAGGTCCGGCCCTGGAAATAGAGCTTGCCACCCCCAAGGCTGCCGCTGCCGATGAAGGCGATCTGGGTCTGCTCGATCGAGACCGTGCCAGAGGGCTTTTCCTCGTCGGCGGCCAGCGGGCGCAGCCCGGCCAAGCCCAGCAGGAGGGCGAGGATGAAGGTGGCGGCGAATCGGCACCACCGCCGATACCCCGGGAAGAAGTCACGCATGGTTACCCCCTTATGTTCGCCATCGGCCCGTCGTCGGGACCAAGAGCTTCCGCTCGCGGCTAAGATAGAGCGTCGCGCCCGGCTCGAACAAGCCCGGCCGCGACCAATGAGCCCGCTACCAATAACCCTATGTCATGTCGCCGGGCCCGAGGGTATAAGCGCCCGAGCCATGCGTTTTCCCGACCCAGTCAAACGGCCGCTCCTCGCCACGGCCATTACCCTCGCCGTGATCCGCTTCTCGGTCGTCTATCTCGACCGGCCGGTCGCCCAGGCGATGCGGAGCGTGCCGCCTTGGCTCCGCGACTTGGCGGAATGGGTGACGGGCTTCGGGCGCTCCGACCGCTATCTCATCCCCTTGCTCCTGGTGATCCTGCTTCTGGTCTATGCATCGCGATCCCTGGCAGGGGAACGCCGACGGGC
>DATHQQ010000672.1:0-3400 GCA_035482595.1 Verrucomicrobiia bacterium | reverse complement strand
TCGCCGCTGTCGAGCCAGCGGGCGAGAAGCTCGCCGATCAGCGGCCCCAGAAGAAAACCGCGGCCGTTGCAGCCATTAGCCTGGACGAATCCCGCCAGGCGCTTGACCGGCCCCACCAGTGGCATGCGGTCGGGGGTCATGTCATAGACGCCCGCCCATTGCCTCACCACCCTGAGATGGCCGAGGCGCGGCGCCTTGGCGAGGATGGTGCGCGCGGTGCGCCCGAGGGAGCGGGCGGTGGCGGCGAGATTGACGCCGGGTTCCTCGGTGGGCGCCAAGCAGCCCGCGACCAGCTCGCCGCGCAGGGTCTGATTGAACCAGCCCTCCTGCGGCCGGTAGAAGGTGATGGCCGCCTGCATGAAGGGCTGGGCGGCTTCGGTCACCAGCGCCTCGCGGCGCAGCGGCGTATTGGGAATCCGGATGCCGGCCTTGGCGGAGAAGGCGCCCGACCAGCCGCCCGCGGCATTGACCAAAGTGGTGCCGCGGATCTCGCCGGTGCTGGTGCGGACGCCCGCGATGGCGGTACCACTCACCAGCACCTCCAGGGCCTCGCAGTCCTCCAGCAGCCGCACGCCCAGGCGCCGGGCGGCGGCGCGATAGGCGTAGAGCACGGCGTCGTGATGGACGATGGCATCGCGATGCATCAGGGCGCCCGCGGGCCGCTCGCCGCCCTCCAGCACGGGCAGGCGGCGCAGGGTCTCGGCGGCGCCGATGAGCTCGGGTTTGAGGCCGAGGCCGCGCAGCATGTCGCGCACCTCCGCCATGCGGGTCATCTCCATCTCCTCATAGAGGACCCAGCCATAGCCGGCGCGCCAGAAGAGGGTGTTGGCGCCGAGCTCATCGGACAGGCGGGCATGCTTGGCCTGGGCCCCGATGGCGAAGCGGGCGAGCTCCTCCGTCAGCTGCATGGCGCGGATGCGACCGACATTGCGTCCCGACCCGCCGGCGCCGGTGAAGCGCTTCTCCAGAACGGCGATCTCGCGCTTGCCGAGCCGGGCGAGCTCGACGGCGAGCGACAGGCCGGTGATCCCGCCGCCCACGATGATGACATCGGCGCGGGCGGTCATGAGGCCGAATCCGCTGCCGCCAGAGCTGCAAGCGAAGTGGGGCGGAGCAGCGGCCGCACGGTCGGAAGAGCGACGGGGCGGCCGGCCTCGGCGAGGCAGGCCAGCATCTCGCCATGGCAGAGCTTGCCCTGGCAGGGGCCGGTGCCCGCGCCGGTGCGGCGCTTCAGCAGCTCGATATCGGCGAAGCCATCGGCGATGGCGGCATCGCCATCGCGCCGGCGCACATCCTCGCAAGGGCAAAGGAAGGCATCGGGCGAGGAGCGTGTCGCCGGCTGTGCGGTGGGCGCGGGCTTCCAGGCCGCCTCGCCGACGACGGTCAAGGGGATCAGCGCCTCGCCCTCGGTCAACACCACGGGCGGCGCGCCGGCCAGGATCGCGCGCTGGCCCGCCTGCATCTGCAGCTGATAGCTCGGCTGGGTGAAGCCGAGGACGAGGAGGTCGCAGGGCTGCAGCCCGGCACCTTCGAGACGTGCGCCGGTCACGCGATCGCGGCCTTCGGCAGCGAGGAGCATGGTCGCGGGGAAGTGCTGTATCTCCGTCGCCGGCAGGTCGCCGGGACCCGCGATCCAGGCGAGGCGCCGGCTGGCCGCCAGAGCGGCGGCGGCAGAGTCGGCATCGGCGAAGACGCCGATCCGCCATGATCTTGGGATCGCCCCCGCGACTATCAGGCGCTCGAAGGCGCGCAGACCGATGATGCCGGGGAGATCGTTGCCGGCGAAATTCGGCAGGCGGTCATAGGCGCCGGTGGCGACCACGAGCGCCTCGAAGGCGAGGGTGACGGGGCCATCGGGGCCGATGAGAAGCGCCTCGCGGGCCTGCTCGTAGAGACCGACGCAGGTCGTATTGAGGAGGTGGGGCAGAGCGGCACTCTGCGCTTGCAGCTTGGCAAGGAGCGCGCTGGGCGGCCCCTGGATTCCGGCTTTCGCCGGAATGACGGATGAAAGGGACAGCGACCCCGCGGGCTGGAAGCGGGCGCGGCCGCCGAGGGATTCTTCCGATTCCACCAGGAGCACATCGCGGCCTGCTTCGTGAATCGAGATGGCCGCAGTCATGCCGGCGATCCCGCCGCCCACGACGAGGACCTCGCAGCGGCCATCGCGCCATTGGCCGGTGATTGGGGGCAGGCTTGCCGGCAAAGCGGGGGCGGCCGACAACCGGCGCAGGCGCTCGAGATAGAACTGGCGCAGCGCGCGGGGCGCCAGCAGATGCTGCTCGTAGAACCAGGGCGGCAGGCGCTCGGCGATGCGGCCCAGGAGGCGGCGCCAGCCGGCGCGCGGCGGGGCGGGGGTCTCGGTGCTTTGGCAGGCCAGCGCGATGCGCCCGTCCGGCAGCGTGACGCGGCATTGCTGGCACCAGCCGGCATGACAGAAGGCGCCGCGGGGGCGGTGGAGGCGGAAGCTGCGGGATAGCCCGAGGCGGCCGGCACGGAGCGCCTCGGCGGCGGCGCTCATTGTCTCGGGCGGGAGGACGGAATCGGTCATCGCTTGCAATCGTATATTTGATATGATTTACAATATCGCATCCGATGGCGCCTGCCTAGCAGGCTTTGCCGATCCCTGGAGGAGACATCCCCGTGTCGAAGTCGATCGAAGTCGCCCGCACCACCCATCGCGTCATCGCCGACTACATGGGCACCAAGCCCGGCGAGAAGGTCGTCATCGTGATCGACACGCGGACCAGCCCCTCGATCGCCGAGGGCCTGGCCGGCGCCGCTCATGCGCTCGGCGCCGATCCGGTCATCGTGATGATGACGCCCCGGGCCAAGAGCGGCATGGAGCCGCCGGAGCCCATCACCGCGGCGATGATCAAGGCCGATGTGGTGATCGCCGCTGCCAGCAGGTCGATGTATCACATCGAGGCCAAGAACTTGGCCAAGCAGGCGGGCGCGCGGGGCGTGTTCAACGCGCCCTTCGAGGAGGACGGCTGGATCAATGGCGCCATGACCGCGGATTTTCTGGAGTTGCGCAAGCTGGCCGAGCGGCTGCGCGACCGGCTCGCCCGCGGCAAGATGGCCCATGTCACCTCGCCGGCGGGGACCGATGTGCGGATGGTGATCGAAGGACGCAAGCCCGTGGGCTGGCTGACGGGCGTCTGCCGCAACCGCGACGAGGTCTCGGCCTTTCCGGGCGGCGAGGTCTCACTGCCGCCGCTGGAAGGCACGACCGAGGGGCGCATCGTGATCGAGCATATCATGACCGATATCGGCCGGTTGGCGAAGCCCATGACCTGGGTCGTGGAGAAGGGCGAGGCCGTGCGCTTCGAGGGCGGGGCGGAAGCGCTGGCCCTGGAGGCCCATATCGAGGGGGTCAAGAATGCGCGCAACATCGCCGAGC
>DATHQQ010000671.1:0-3862 GCA_035482595.1 Verrucomicrobiia bacterium | reverse complement strand
CCAGCGCGCCCTGATGGGCGGCACTGTCGATGCCCCGGGCGAGGCCGGAGACGACGACCCAGCCGAGCTGGCCCAATTCGCGCGCCATGGTCTCGGCCAGGAGCCGGCCATTGGCCGAGGCGTTGCGAGCCCCGACCAGGGCGACGGCGCGGTTCGCCAGGAGACCGGTATTGCCCAGAACCAGCAGCAGGGGTGGCGCGTCATCGGCCTCGGCGAGCACGGCGGGATAGGCCGGATCGGCCATGGCGATGAGGCTTCCACCCCTGCGGCCGAGCTCGGCAAGCTCACGCTCGGCGGAAGCGGGCGGGCAGATCGCCAGCGGCCGGTCGCGCCCACCGCGCCGCGCGAGCTCCGGCAAGGCGACCAGCGCCGCTTCGGCGCTGCCGAAGCGGCGCAGCAGCTGGCGGAAGGTGACGGGCCCGACATTCTCGCTGCGCCAGAGGCGGAGCCAGGCCAGACGCTGGGCGTCGCTGAGGGGCGGAGCGGCCATGGGCGGAGAATGGCAAGCCCGCGAAATCCTGTCAAATCATGCAACTAAAGGTAGTGTCTCAGGAGCCCTGGGGCGGGCCGCCAGGGCCTTGGCGATTCAGCAGCATCAGCTTGGCATAGCGGTAGAAGGAGCCCTCGCCGGCCGTAGCGGCCTGGAAGAAGCCCTCGGGCCCGTCGCGAAAGCCGCCGCGCAGCACATAGCTGCGGAAGAAGGTCCAGAAGCCGTGGCCGACCGCGCCGGCCAGCGAGACCTTGCGTCCCGTCTTGTGGCGCTCGGCCGCCGTCATGGTGGAGTAGTAGTTCATCCGCCAGAGGGCATGCTCGAGATCGAAGACCGCCTCGTGGAGCAGCGGGCTGGCAAGCTGGGCCACCGGGCCTTCGACCTGTATCCGGTCGTGGATCCAGCCGCCGCCGTAGCGGGCCTTGTCGCGGCGCACGAGGCGGACGACCCGGTCGCGGCCCCAGTCGCCATGGCGCAGCAGGCGGCCGCAGAAGGAGGAGTGACGCGGCATCTCGAAGCCGGCCGTGTCGCCCGGCGCTTCCAGGGCGGCCAGCATCTCCTCGCGCAGCGGCGCCTCGATCCATTCGTCGGCATCCAGCGCCAGCACCCAGGGTGTGGCGACCTGCGCCAGCGCCCGCTGCTTCTGGGCGGGGAAGCCGGGAAAATCCGCGGTCTCGGTGATCCGGCAGCCCGCGTCGCGGGCAATGGCCAGGGTCTCGTCCTTGCTGCCGCTGTCGATCAGGATCTTCTCGTCGACGAAATCGGCGGAATCGAGGCAGCGCTTCAGGGTGCGGGCATTGTCCTTGGTGATGATGATCAGCGAGATGGCGGGCCTAGGCATTTTCGCGTTTGCCGATCTTCGGCTCCCGCCCCGTGAGCAGGCGGCGGATATTCTGGTGATGACGCAGCCAGATCAGCACCGCTAGGAACAGCACGACGGCCGCGATCTGGCGCGTGGCGATGAACCAGGCGGCAAGGGGCGCAACCGCGGAGGCCACCAAAGCGGCGAGGGAGGAGTAGCGGAAGATGATGGCCACCAGCAGCCAGATCGCCCCGGCGATGAGGCCGATGCGCCAATCCAGGGCCAGCAGCACGCCGCCGGCGGTGGCCACGCCCTTGCCGCCCTTGAACTTCAGCCAGATCGGGAAGAGATGGCCGAGCATGGCGCCGGCGCCGGCCAAGATCGCCATATCCGGCCCCCAATGCTGGCCAATGAGCACGGCCACCGCCCCCTTGCCGCCGTCGAGCAGCAGAGTCGCCGCGGCCAGCCCCTTGCGCCCGGTGCGCAGCACATTGGTGGCGCCGATACTGCCGGAGCCGATCTTGCGGATATCGCCGAGGCCGGCTGCTCGGGTCAGCAGCAGCCCGAAGGGGATCGAGCCCAGGAGATAGCCCAGCAGGGCGCCCAGATAATAAGGCCAAGTGTAGTCGAATCCGCCGAGCAGGCCGGGCATGGCTTCACTCCACCGCCGCGAAGACCGTGCGCCCGTCGACGATGCTGCGCAAGACGCGGCCCTGGATCGGGTGACCGTCGAAGGGCGAGTTCTTGGATTTGCTGCGGAAGCGATCGACCTCGATGCGCCCGGGCCGGTCGAGATCGAAGAGCAGCAGATCGGCGGGCGCGCCCTTGGCGAGGCGACCCTGGGGCAGGCCGAGGAGATCGGCGGGCGCCGAGGTGACCCGGCGCAGCAGGTCGATCAGCCGCCCCTGGCCCTTGTGATAGAGCTGGAGGATCAAGGGCAGCAACGTCTCCAGCCCGATGATCCCCGGCGCGGCATGAGCGAAAGGCACGCGCTTGGATTCCTGGTCATGGGGTGCATGGTCGCTGGCCACGCAGTCGATCGTACCGTCCGCCACCGCCGCGGCGATGGCCTGCCGGTCGGCCTCGCTGCGCAAGGGCGGGGAAAGCTTGGCGAAGGTGCGGTAGTCGCCGACGGCCGTCTCGTTGAGGGCGAAATAGGCGGGCTGGGTATCGCAGGTGACCGGCAGGCCGCGCCCCTTGGCCGCGCGGATCGCCTCCACCGCCGCGCCGGTGGAGAGATGGGCCGCGTGATAGCTGGCCCCGGTCATGGCGACAAGATGGAGATCGCGCTCGATCATCATCACCTCGGCGGCCCCCGGAATGCCGGAGAGGCCGAGCCGGGTCGCGAGCTCGCCCGAGTTCATCATGCCGCCTTCGGAAAGGCGCGGCTCCTCGGGATGCTGGATGACCAGGCGGTTGAAGGCGCGGACGTAGCTGAGGGCCCGGCGCATCACCTGGGCATCGGCCACCGCCTTCAGCCCGTCGGTGAAGGCGAGCGCCCCGCTCTCGGCGAGGAGGCCCATCTCCACGAGATCGCGGCCTTCCAGCCTTTGGGTCACCGCGGCATAGCAATAGACCTTGGCCAGGCGCGTCTCCCGGGCGCGCCGCGCGATGAATTCGACCGCGGCGACATCGTCGATGATCGGGTCGGTGTTGGGCAGGCACACCATGCTGGTGACCCCGCCCGCGGCCGCGGCACCGGCACCACTGGCGATGGTCTCCATATGCTCCTCGCCGGGCTCGCGCAGCTGCACGCGCATGTCGATGAGCCCCGGCGCCAGGCAATGGCCCGCGCATTGCACCACCTCGGCCTCGTCCGGCAGGCCTTCGCCATTGACCCAGGGGCCGATCTCGACGATGCGCCCGTCGATGGCGAGGAGGCCGCCCGTCTCGTCGCGGCCGCTCGCCGGATCGATCAGCCGGGCATTCACCAGGACCAGCGGGCGCCTAACGCTCGCCATCGCCGTTCTCATTGCTGCGGAGCTTGCGGGTCAGCAGATCCAGGCAGGCCATGCGCACGGCCACGCCCATCTCCACCTGCTCGCGGATCAGACTGCGGTCGATATCATCGGCGACCTCGGAATCGATCTCGACCCCGCGGTTCATCGGCCCGGGATGCATGATCAGCGCATCGGGCCGCGCCTCGGCGAGCTTCTCTCGGTCCAGGCCATAGAAATGGAAATACTCGCGAATGGAGGGGACATAGGCTCCCTGCATGCGCTCGGTCTGCAGCCGCAGCATCATGACGATGTCGCAATCCACCAGGCCCCGGCGCATGTCGTAGAAGACCTCGACCCCCATCCGCTCGATACCGCCGGGCAGCAGGGTGGGGGGCGCGATGACGCGCACCCGCGCGCCCATGATGGTCAGGAGCTGGATGTTGGAACGCGCGACGCGGCTGTGCAGGATGTCGCCGCAGATCGCGACCTGGAGTCCCTCCAGCCGCCCGCGCCGGCGCCGGATGGTCAGCGCATCGAGCAGCGCCTGGGTCGGGTGCTCATGGCCGCCGTCGCCGGCGTTGATGACCGCGCAATCGACTTTTTCCGAGAGGAGTTGCACGGCGCCCGATT
>DATHQQ010000670.1:0-2911 GCA_035482595.1 Verrucomicrobiia bacterium | reverse complement strand
GCCCGATGGAGGCATTCGTGGCGCCGGGGCCGCGGGTGACGAAGCAGATGCCGGGGCGGCCCGTCAGCTTGCCATAGGCCTCGGCCATGTTGCAGGCGCCGCCCTCCTGCCGGCAGATGATGAAGCGCATCTGGTTGCGGGCCTCGAACAGCGCGTCGAGGGCGGCCAGATAGCTCTCCCCCGGCACGCCGAAGGCCATGTCGACCCCGTGGATTTTGAGCTGATCGATCAGGATCTGGCCGCCGGTGCGGCGGCGAAGCGGCTCGGTCATCGAATCTCCCAGACTTTTGTTTTTATCAGATCGGCGGGCGGCGTTGCGCCCAGGGCCGCACCATCTCCAGCGCCTTGCCGACGGCAAGCGCCGGCAGATCCTCGCCGCGCCGGGCGACGATCTGGAGCCCGATGGGCAGGCCCTCCGCCGTCATGCCGGCCGGCACCGAGAGCGCCGGGCATTGGCTGACGAAATTGAAGACCGAGGTGATGTCGAGGCCGTGGAAGCGGCCCTTCTCATCGACCCAGTCATATTCCGTATCCTTGCCGCCGACCTTCGGGGCCGGATGGGCCATGGTCGGGCAGAGCAGCGCATGGCAGCGCTGCAGGATCGGCGAGAGCTTGCGCCACATCTCGGTCCGGATGCACTCGATGCGCTTGAACTCCACCGCGTTCATCTTCAGCCCCGCCTCGATCAGCGCCACCACATTGGGGTCCATCTTGGCGCGATACTGCCCCAGCTTGTCGCCGAAGAAGCTGGCGAGATAGACGCGCCAATGATCGATCCAGGCATCGTTCATCTCGCGCGTCCAGCCGAGCTCGACCTCCTCGATGACGGCGCCCTGCTCGGTCAAGGCGGCAGCCGCGGCGCGCACGGCGGCCTCGACCTCCGTATCGACATAGAGGAAACCCAGATCGACGCAGAGCGCCAGGCGCCAGCCGCGGATCGAGCCCGGGATGGGATGGGGGAAGTTGATCTTTGGCTTCAGGGATTGGATATCGCGCTCGTCCGGGCCTTGCGTCATGTCGAGGAAGAGCCCGGCATCGTCGACCGTGCGGGCCAGCGGACCGAAATGCGAGAGGGAATCGAACATGCTCGGCAGGATGGTGAAGGGAATCCGCCCGAAGCTCGGCTTCAGCCCCACGATGCCGCAGAAGGAGGCGGGGATGCGCACCGAGCCTCCCATGTCGGAGCCTTCGGCCAAAGGCACGCAGCCGCTCGCCACCGCCGCTCCGGAGCCGCCGGAGGAGCCGCCGGGGGTGCGCGAGGTGTCCCAGGGATTGCGGGTGATCCCCCAAAGCGGGCTTTCGGTGAAGCTCGAATAGGCGAATTCCGGCGTCGTCGTCTTGCCCACCATGATGCCGCCGGCCTTGGTGAGCGCCTCGACGATGGGGGCGTCTTCGTCGGGCACCCAATGCTCGAAGGCATAGGAGCCTAGCGTGGTGCGCTTGCCCTTGGTCGGCGTCAGATCCTTGATGGCGAAGGGCACGCCATGGAGCGGATTCAGCGGCCGGCGCTGGCGCACCGCTTCCTCCGCCGCCTTGGCCTTGGCGCGCGCCTCCTCCGGATAGACGAAGCAGAAGCAGTTGAGAGTCGGGTTCACCTCCTCGATCCGGGCGAGGGTGTTCTCCATCAGATCGACGGGCGAAAGCTGGCCGTCACGAATCCGGCGCGCCATCTCCGTCGCCGGCATATAGCAAAGATCGAGGTCGGCCATGCTGTCCTTCCCAGGGCGAATCCGGCCGCAGTCTCCCGGCTTCGGGGTCGACAGTCAAATACCCCTTGGCAAATGCCGGCTGGCAAGGCCGGGTGGCGGCCGGTCGCGTGCCGGTAACATGCGGCAGGCCTCCCTCTTTCAACCGTCATGGTCGGCGAAGGCCGACCATCCACGAGTTTGCCTGCCTCCGATGCGATCTCTCCAGGGCGGAGGACACGGAGTAGAAACAACCGTTTTGAAGGTCGGGTGCTTCGGTCGTGCGGCACCAAACTCGTGGATGGTCGGCCTTCGCCGACCATGACGGAAGAGAGAACCAGCTCTATTGGCTTCAAGAGTTGCACAGTCAACGGTGCGCCCGGCATATTGGCCGCACCATGATCGAACTCACACCCCACCAGATATCCTCCTTCCATGACAACGGCTTCCTCGTCCTCGAACGCCTCATCGCGCCGGAGAAAGCCGCGGCGGTGGCGGGGCGGTTCGAGGGGCTGTTCCGGGGCCGCTTCGAGACGGGGCTCTATCCCGACGAATGGAATTGGCAGGAGGGGCGCGATCCGCCGGACCGGACGCGCCAGATCTGCAATGGCTGGAAATCCGACTATACCGTGGCAAGTCTCGTGCTCGGCGCCGAGATCGGCCGGCTCGTGGCGACCCTCGCGGGCTGGCCGGGCGCGCGGCTGGCCCAGGACAATGTCATCTGGAAGCCGCCGGGGGCCAAGGCGCTGGGCTTCCATCAGGACGACAGCTACACGAAATGGATGGTGCCGGCCCATATGGTCACCTGCTGGATCGCCCTCGACCCCACCAGCGCATCGGGCGGCACCATCGAATATGTCCGCGGCTCCCACAAATGGCCGGTCTCCCCGCCCATCAGGCAATTCCACGCGCCCGAGGACTATCGCCGAGAGATGCGCGAGGCTGCGGCCTCGGTCGGGCTCGGCGCGCCGGAGTTGGTGCCCATCGAGGTGGGGGCGGGGGCTTGCGTCTTCCATGACGGACGCACCTGGCATGGCTCGGATGTGAATCGCGCCGACCGGCCGCGGCGCTCGGCCGTCAGCCATTGCATGTCGGCGGACGCGCGCTTCCACTCGACGGAAGTCAGCTATATCTACAACCGCTACAAGCGGGCGGGGGACGAGACGATGGAGGAGAGCTTCTTCCCGATCCTCTGGCGCCGCGACGGCTACCGCTCGCCCTTCCTC
>DATHQQ010000669.1:0-2689 GCA_035482595.1 Verrucomicrobiia bacterium | reverse complement strand
ACGCGATCCGGCAAGGTGTCGCGCAATGCCTCGATCCGGTCGCGGCCGATGCGACCCATGAATTCGGCAATGGCCATGCCCGAGCCTTCCTCGCGCGGCGAGGAGATTCGGCCCTGGGCGATGACGAGGGTATTGGCCTGCATCTCGCGGAAGGGCGATTTCGGATCGTTGATCGCGAGCCCGATCAGCTCTTCGCGCGCAGCCAGCGCCGCCTTGTGCACGGCGCCGGTCATCAGATTGGCCAGCTGCGATCCGCCGGCGACGGGCGCACGCGGCAAAGCGGAGTCGCCCAGCTTCACCGTAACGCGTTCGACCGGAAGGCCGATCGCATCGGCCGCGGTCTGGGCCAGGATCGTATAGGTCCCGGTCCCCATATCGATGCTGCTGCTGGCGACCTCCGCCGTACCGTCCGCCAGGATCCGCACCAGCGCCTCGCCGGGGGTGCGCCGGACGGGATAGGTGCCGGCCGCGACGCCATAGCCGATCAGCTGGTTCCCCTCGCGCATCGATCGGGGCGCGGGCTTGCGTTTCGACCAGCCGAAGGCCTTCGCCCCCTCTGCGAAGGCCTCGCGAAGCCGGCGGGTGGACCAGGGCTTGTTGGCACTGGGATCCTGCTCGGCATAGTTCAGCAGGCGGATCTCCAGCGGATCGATCCCGACCGCATAGGCGAGCTCGTCCATGGCGCTTTCGATGCCGAAGGCGCTCGGGTTCTCGCCCGGGGCGCGCAAGGCGCCGGGCAACACCGTATTCACCGGCACCATGTTCTGGCGCGAGCTGAAATTGGGCGTCGCATACATGATCGAGGTGACGGACCCTAAGGGCTCGAAGGCGAAACCGTCGACCGAGGTCTCATTGGCCCCGCGATGCACGATCGAGAGGAGCTTGCCTTCCCTGGTGGCGCCGAGCGCGATGGTCTGGCGCGTCGCCGGCCGGCCGCCGAAGGCGGTGAAGGTCTGGGGCCGGGTGACCGCGAGCTTGACGGGTCGACCCAGCATCTTCGCCGCCATGGCCGCGACCGCGCCATAGCCGTAGGCGAAGCCCTTCGAACCGAAGCCGCCACCGATATAGGGCGAGATCACTCGCACCTTGTCGAAGGGAACACCGAACCATTCGGCATAGCACCGTGCCATGCCGTCGATCCACTGGCTGGGCTCCCAAACGGTGAGGGAATCGCCTTCCCACCGGGCGATAAGCCCATGGGGCTCGATCGGCACATTGTACTCGCGGGGAGTCTTGTACTCATGCTCGATGCGAACGGGCGCCGCCGCGAGGGCCGCCGCGGCATCGCCCCATTCCTTCGTCATCGCGTCCATGGGCATGCCGTCGCCGGCCTTGGGATGGTCGAGGCTGGTGATCGCCGGCCGCTCGTCGTAGGCGATCTTCACCAGAGCGGCGGCGGCCGTGGCCTGCTCGAAGCTCTCGGCGACCACCGCCGCCACATGCTGGCCGTTGAATGTGATGTCCGTCGCCAAGGGCAGATAGGGGACATCGGGCGGCGGGGCGCCCGTCCAGCTCGTCGCCGTGCGCAGCGGCAAAGCATTGTCAGGGGTGAGCACCAGGAGGACGCCGGGCGAGGTCTCGGCCGCCGCCGCATCGATGGCGCGGACGCGGCCCGCGGCAATCGTGCTTTGCACCATGACGCAATGGACGAGCCGCTCCGGCCGATGCTCGAGGGCATAGACGGCAGCACCCCGGATCTTCGCCGGCCCGTCGAGACGGGTCACCCGGGCGCCGAGCGACATTGCCGGGGCGGTACCGTCGGAGGCGTCGCCCCGTTTCGCTTTGGCCACGTGCTTGCTCATGCCGATTCTCCCAGCTTCTGAATGGCGCGCGCGACGACACGCGGTACCAGATCGATCTTGTAGCGATTGGCGCCGTGATCGACGGCGCCCTCCACCGCCAGCAGGCTGGCGCGCTTGACCGCTTGGGGCTCCAGCACCTTGCCGCGGAGGGCATCCTCCACGGCTCTTGCGCGCCAGGGCTTGGTCGCCACACCGCCCAGCGCCACGCGGAGATCGCGGATCGTCTTTCCGTCCGCCTCGAGCTCGAGTCCCACCGCGGCGCTGGCCGCGGCGAACTCATAGGACTGGCGGTCGCGAATCTTCAGATAAGTCGAGCGCCGGGCCGCGGGCGAAGCGGGAATGCTGATCGCCGTGATCAGCTCGCCGGGCTCGATCGCATGTTCCCGCTCGGGCGTCGTGCCGGGCAGGAGGAAGAAATCATCTACTGCGATCCGGCGCTCGCCGAGATGAACCACGGCATCGAAGGCGGTGAGGGCCGCGGCCAGATCGCCGGGATATGTGGCGATGCAGGAATCGCTGATCCCGAGAACCGCATGCCCGCGATTGACGCCGCCCATGGCCGAGCAGCCGGAGCCGGGATTGCGCTTGTTGCAGGCGGGAAAGGTGGCGGGGTCGCGGAAATAGGCGCAGCGGGTGCGCTGCATCAGATTGCCGCCCATGCTCGCCATGTTGCGGATCTGAGCGGAGGCGGCCTGCCACAGCGCTTCCGAGACGGCGGGGAATTGGCCCTTGATCCCGGAGTCCTCGGCGACGCGGCTCATCTTCGCCAGCGCGCCGATGACCGCGCCTTCGGCGTTCACGCTGATCGCGTCCAACCCCTTGAGATGCGTGATGTCGACGACCTTGTCGGGCTCGGCGACGCCGCATTTGGCGAGATCGAGCAAGGT
>DATHQQ010000668.1:0-2279 GCA_035482595.1 Verrucomicrobiia bacterium | reverse complement strand
GAAGGCTATGGCGCCCTTGTCGCCGCCTACGGCGCCGGCCTGCCGGTGCGGCTCTCCACCCCGGCGACCGCGATCGACTGGCGGGGTCCCGGCATCAAGGTGGCGACTTCCGCGGGCGATCTCGAGGCGCGGCTTGCCATCGTCACCGTCTCGACGGGCGTGCTGGCTGCGGAGCAAATCGCCTTCACGCCGGCGCTGCCGCCCGCCAAGCTGACCGCCATCGAGAACCTGCCGCTGGGGATCGCCGACAAGGCCGTATTCCGCGTCACCGGGGAGCCTTTCGATCTGCCAGCGGGCGGCTATGCCATCGCCCATGACGGTACAAGCCGGACGGCCAGCGTCGAAATCCGCCCCTTCGGCCGCGACATCGTCATCTGCTATTTCGGCGGCGGCTATGCCCGCGAGCTGGAGGCGAGCGGCGAGCTCGTGGCGGCGGGGGAGGCCGCCTTGGTCAATCTCTTCGGCGCTTCGGTGCGGAAGCATCTTTCGCAGCCGGGTGCGACCGGCTGGCATCTCGATCCCTTCGCGCGCGGGGCATATTCCTCGGCAAGGCCGGGCCATGCCCACCGCCGCGCCGATCTGGCGGCACCCCTGGGCGATCGCCTGTTCTTTGCCGGGGAGGCCTGCTCCCTCGATTTCTTCTCGACCTGCCATGGCGCCCATCTCTCGGGCATCGATGCCGCGCTCGCCGCCGCGCAGATCCTGGCGCCGCGGGCGCGGCCGGCATCGGCGAGGGGCGCATGAGCACACGGCGGCGTGCCCGAAGCCTGGTGCTCACAGCCGCTCTCTGCCTCATCGGCGGAGCTGCCTATCTCATGCCGGCCGCCGCCCAGAATGCCGATGCCAGCAGCATCAAGCCGGCGGCGAGCTACAAGATGGAGCCGGGCGAGGACTCGGCCTATCCCTATTACGATGCCGGGGTCGAGATCGAGCGTTATGCGGGCGTCGCCTATGAGAGCTACCAGGCGGCGAGCGCCGCGGCGCATGATTTCCAGGACGCCGTGAGCGCCCTCATCGACGAGCCGACGGACACGACCCTGGCCGCGGCGCGTGGCGCCTGGCTCAAGGTCAGGGCGGCCTATATGGCGACGGAATGCTTTCGTTTCTATGGCGGTCCGATCGACGGGCCGGGCAGCGGTTCATCGGCCAGCGCGCTCGCCCGCCTGGACCCCTGGCCGATCGACGAGAGCTTCATCGACGGCATCATGGCGCATCCCGACGGCGGGCTGATCGGCGATCCGAAGATCGCGATCACGCGCCAGACCTTGCGCCAGCCGCCGGGCGGCTCGAATCCGACGCATGCCGCCACCGGCTTTCATGTGATCGAATTCATGCTCTGGGGTCCGGACAAGAATCCGGGCTCCGACCAGAGCCGCCGGGCAATTGATTTCCAAGCCGGCGGCCCGCATCACGCCGACCGGCGCCGCCTGTTCCTGCAGACGGCGACGAAGCTGCTGGTGGAGGATCTCGACGAGCTGACCGCCGCCTGGGCGCCGAAGACCCCGGGCAATTACGCCGCGCAATTCCTGGCGCTCGATCCGCGGGAGGCGCTGGGGCGGATGCTCTCCGGCATGGCGATCCTCGCGGATCAGGAGATCGCGCGCCAGCGCCTCCTCGGCGCTCTGGACGACCGCATCCGGGCAAACCCCCTCGGCCGCTACAGCCTCCATACCAACGACGATTTCACCGCCGACCTCGACGGCATCCAGATCCTATGGACCGGCGACGACCGCCAAACCTACGGGACGGGGCTGGACGGCCTCGTGCAATCCCTCGACCCGGGGCTCGCCCTCCAGATGGACCGCCGCCTGGCGGCCGCGAAGGCCGCGCTCCGCCTGCTCGACAAGCCCTTCGACCATGTTCTGTCGGCGCTGCCCGACAGCCCGAGCTGGACAAAGGTCGCTCGCGCGGCCGTCGCCTTTCACGCGCTGGCGCACACGATCCAGGACGTCGGCGAGCTGCTCGCCGTCAGGGT
This sequence comes from Verrucomicrobiia bacterium, assembly GCA_035482595.1. GTDB lineage: Bacteria > Pseudomonadota > Alphaproteobacteria > Dongiales > Dongiaceae > DASXQK01. The sequence continues at coordinate 304 of DATHQQ010000668.1, read as the reverse complement.
GCCGCTGAACGCGCTGTAGCCTCCAGCGCGGCGGCGAAGACCGGATAGGTCTCCGCGACCTCCTCGCGGATGCGGCCGCGGATGAGGGTGAGTTCGCTCGCCAGCGGCGCCGTCGTCACCGGAGGTTCGGGCGGGCCATCGAACTCGAAGCCCGTCGCCGCCCGCAGCTCGGCCAGATCATGGCCGGGATGAATCGAGACGAGCCGAAAGCGATCGGTGAAGGCGAAGCTGGCGAGTCCCGTTACCAGCGCCTTGGGTCCGCCGCGGCGGTAGACATTCTCGGGACTCTTCCCCGGCGCGCTGA
>DATHQQ010000667.1:0-2425 GCA_035482595.1 Verrucomicrobiia bacterium | reverse complement strand
ACGTCAAGACGCCCCGAAGAGGCGTCGAGGACCAACAGGCAGGCAAAACGGGGAACGGGATTCGACCTGACAGATGGCCACGAACCTCTCCTCCTATCTGGAGCTGCTGAGCTTCGGCGATAAGGGCTGGGGCGACGAGTTTCTGGCCGGCGCCTGGATGACCATCCAGATCTCCGTCTGCGGCTATGCCATCGGCCTCGTGCTCGGTCTCTGCGGCGCCTGGGCCAAGCTCTCGGGCAATAAGACAAGCTTCTGGATATCGGAGGGCTACACCACCATCGTCCGGGCGGTGCCGGAACTGCTCCTGATCATCCTGCTCTACTACACCGGCACCACGGCGCTCCGGAACCTCCTGGTCGCGATCGGCTTTGGCGAGGATGTCCAGGTCAATGCCTTCGCCGCCGCCGCGGGCACGCTGGGCTTCGTCCAGGGCGCCTATACGACGGAGGTGTTTCGCGGCGCCATGCTGTCGGTGCCCAAGGGGCAATTGGAGGCGGCCAAGGCCTATGGCATGTCCGGGTCCTTGCGGTTCCGGCGGATCATGTTCCCGCTGATGTTCCGCTATGCCTTGCCGGGGTTGAGCAATCTTTGGGTCAGCATCCTGAAGGACAGCTCGCTCATCAGCGTGGTGGGGTTCAGCGAGCTCCTGTTCAGCGGCAAAACGGCGGCCGCCTCGACGAAGGATTACTTCTTCTTCTACCTGGCGACGGCGGCGATGTTCCTGCTGCTAACGGTCATGTCCAATGTCGGCATCCATTTCGTCGAGCGGCGCCTGATGCGCGGCGTGCGACGAGCCTAGGGGGCGCGGGGAACCCTCATGTCTCTGGATTTCTTCCTCGGAATGTTCCCCAAGCTGCTGCACGGCACATGGATCACGCTCGTGATCCTCCTGCTCTCCGGCCTCATCGGCAACGCGCTGGCTGTCGGCGTGGCCCTGGCGCGGGTATCGAAGAATCCCTTCGTCAACAGCACGAGCTATTTCTACACGCTTCTGATGCGCGGCACGCCGCTTCTGGTCCAGATCTACCTGCTCTATTACGGGCTGGGCAGCATCTTCTCCCATACGCCCGCCGTACGGCAGAGCTTCCTCTGGCCCTATCTGCGGGACGGGTTCTGGTACGGCGTCCTCGCTCTCAGCCTCAATACCGCCGGCTATACGGGCGAGGTGCTTCGTGGCGGAATCCTGGCCGTTCCCCATGGGGAGATCGAGGCGGCCCGCGCCTTCGGCATGTCCAAATGGCTGATACTGCGGCGCGTCACCCTGCCCCGCGCCATAAGAATCTGCCTGCCGACCCTCGTCGGCGAGACCATTCTCCTGCTGAAGTCGACTCCGCTGGTCTCGACCATCACCGTCCTCGACATGATGGGGACCGCGAACTACATCCGGGTCCAGACGTTCCGGGTCTACGAACCACTGCTCTCCGCGGCGCTCATCTACATCTTCCTCACCTTCGTCCTGACCCGTATCTTCCGCTGGGTCGAGCGGCGTCTGAACCGGGATCGCGTCGAACCGGTCCAGATCGCCGCCACGGCATCGACGAGCCCCGATCTGCAGCCCAATCTGTAAGCGACATCACCCGATGAACACCTACCGTCCGCCGCTCGACGATATCGCCTTTTGCCTGGAGGAGTTCGCCGACCTGCCGGGGCTGATCGCCTTGCCGGAATTCGCCGAGCTCACCCCCGATCTGGTGACCACGATCCTCGATGCCGCCGGCCGTTTCGCTGCGGAGCGCCTGGCGCCGCTCAACGGCATCGGCGACCGCCAGGGCAGCCGGCTGGAGAACGGCGTGGTGCGCACGCCCGAAGGGTTCAAGACCGCCTATGAGGAATTCCTCGCCGGCGGCTGGAACGGCGTGCCCTTCGATCCGGCCCATGGCGGGCAGGGCCTGCCCTGGTCGCTGGCAGCATCCGTCCAGGAGATGTGGGGCTCGGCCAATATGGCCTTTTCGCTCTGCCCCTTGCTGACCCAGGGCGCCATCGAGGCTCTCTCGGCCCATGGCTCGCCAGCGCAGCAGGAGCTCTATCTACCCCCGCTCATCGCCGGCCGGTGGACCGGCACGATGAACCTGACCGAACCCCAGGCGGGCTCGGATCTGGGCTCGCTCACCAGCCGGGCCGAGCGGTCGGGCGATCACTACCGCATCAAGGGCCAGAAGATCTTCATCACCTATGGCGATCACGACCTGACCGAGAACGTCATCCATCTCGTGCTGGCGCGCACGCCCGATGCCCCGCGCGGCTCCCGCGGCATCTCGCTCTTCATCGTTCCCAAGCGGATGGTCTCGCCGGCCGGGGAGATCGGACCGGCCAACGACCTCCGCGTGGTCTCGCTCGAGCGCAAGCTCGGCATCCATGCAAGCCCGACCTGCGTCATGGCCTTTGGCGACAAGGAGGGCGCGGCGGGCTATCTCGTCGGCGAGGA
>DATHQQ010000666.1:0-6781 GCA_035482595.1 Verrucomicrobiia bacterium | reverse complement strand
CGAGCTTCAACATCGGCAGGTCGGGCGGCAGGCGGACCTCGACGGGATGCAGCTCGAGGATGCGGGCCGCCCGCTCCAGGGCGCTGCCGACGATCTCCGACAGATCGGCCATGCTGCTGCGCGGCACGACGGCGCCGGATTCCAGCCGCGTCATGTCCAGAAGATTACCGATGAAGCGGTTCAGGCGTTCCGCCTCCTCCTGGATCGTGGTGATCATCTCCCGCTTGCCCGCTTCGTCGAGCGCCTCGGGCTGGGTCGTGAGGCTCGTCGCCGCCCCCAGTATGGAGGCGAGCGGCGTGCGCAGGTCATGGGAGATGGAGGTCAGCAGGGCCGAGCGCAGCCGGTCGGTCTCCACCGCCAGCCTCGCGCGGTCGACATCCTGGGCGAGGTGGACGCGCTCGATGGCAAGCGCCGCCTGGTCGCAGAGCGCTTCCAGCAGGCGCCGCTGGTCGGTGCTGAGCGGCGCGCCCGGCCGCTCGGCCTTCAGGCCGATGACGGCCACCACGCCGCGCCCGGTGTGCATGGGCAGGAAGAGGCGGCCGGCCCCTGTGTGAGCCTCGCCATCGCGGCCCGCGGCGCGATCGTTCGACCAGCACCAGCGGGCGGCGGCGAGATCGGCCTCGCTCAGGCCATCTCCCGGCGGATGAGCCGCTGAAAGGATGGGCTCACCTTCCGCGGAAAGCAGCAGTACGACCTCGACCCTCAGCATCAGGGCGATGTGATTGGCACTCGCCCAGAGAAGATCCTCCAGCGTGACCGCGGCGCTGAGCTTGCGGCTGAACAGATAGAGCTGCTCGGTCGTCTGGGCGCGCTGCCGCGCGGCGATCGCCTGGCTGCGCACGCGCGAGGTGAGATTGCTCACGATGACCGCCACGATCACGAAGGAGACCATCGCGATGATATTTTCGGGATCTGTGATCGTCGTGGTGTAGAGCGGGGGGAGGAAGAAGAAGTTGTAGGCGACGACGCTGAGCAGGCTGGCGAAGAGCGAGGGCCATAGCCCATAGGCGACGGCGCTGCCCAAGACCGCGGTCAGGAAGACCAGAGCGATGTTCGGGCTCGCCAGATATTCCTGCAGGGCGAGGCCGAGCCCGAGGGCCAGAAGGACCATGCCGGCCGTGCCCGCATAGGCCTTCCATCCGGGCGGCTCCTCCTGCCCGACGGAAGGGGCGCCGAGGGCGGCCATGAGAGTGAGGCCGCCGGTCGCCAACCCGTTCGCCGGGCCGTCTGGGGTCCGCCCCCTTACACCCGGGTCCGAGCGGCGGCCCTCCGCGGTTACGTCAAGCGCCTCGTCCAAGCTTCCTCCCCTCCGTCGGCGGGTTGGGCTTCGCGCCGGCCACCTGCCGATTTATTTTTGCCTCCCTGCTTGGCAGGGAACCCCTTGGGCGGCCGGCTATTCAATGAATTCAGCCCCTGTGTCGAAAGGCAACCATCGCACTATCCGAGGGCCAGCCTTGCCGAGATTCTCTCCTGCCGCCTCCTACCGGGTCGAATATCTGATGCTGGTCGATCCCAGGCCCACCGGTCCTGTGCTGGGATACTACAACGACCGGCCGATCGCAGCGGCCCTCGTTGATTGTTTCGGGCGGCGCTATGTCTTTGCCGGCGTCGCCCCGCGGCACCGCAACGGGCGGTATGACATCGATGCCCTCGCCGCCTGTGAGTGGCTGGTCGAGCCCGGTCTGGTCTATCGCGCCGAGGATGGCCACAAGAAGGTCGCCTGATCCCGGCCGTCGGAAACTACGACATATATTCGGCATATATATCCGCCCCCCGCGGGGGCCATCGATTTTATATGGCCTTGCCCCGAGGCTGTCAGCATGAACGCCGAAGACTTTCGCGACTGCCTTGCCCGGCTCGGCCTCTCCCAGGCGGAAGCCGCGCGGCTGCTGGGCGTCAAGCTGCGCACCGCCCAGCGTTGGGCGGCGGGCCGGCCGCTGGTGGGCGAACCGGCAGCCCAGGCCCTGCGCGCCTGGTGCCGGCTGAGCGAAAGAGGGATCGCCTGGCGGCCTGACGGGGATCCGGTGGAGCTCGAGGATCTCGTCGGACTTGCCTATCTCCGCCGCGCCGCTCTGGGGCTGGCGGATATCGGGAGCCGTGGCATCGGCCCGCGCGGCGGCTCGGGCCGGCGCTGGCGAATCAATGTCGACCGCTGCCGCGCGACGAATCCGGTCATGGTCGTACATTTCAACCGCCTGGCCGATGGCAGCTTCCTGCCGGCGAGCTATCGGCGTCTGGATGGGCCGGCTGAGATGCTGCACGACCGTCCATTGCTGGAAGAGGCGGCCGCCGCCTTCCTCGAGGCGGCAGCGCGCAGGCATGGCGTCGAAGCCGGGCGGCCCGGGGACGGTCTCGATGGAGCCCCTGCCTCGCGGCATCGGGCCACGCTCGAGGAAGCACCAGTCTCATGAGCGCGGGCGGCGAGTCGGTTCTGTACCGCGACCCTTGGCTGGCGCGGGCATCGAGCATCACCGGCGCGCCGGGCTACGAAGCGCCGGCGGAAGTCTCGCTCGCCGAGCAGCATGTCTGGATCATCGATTCCCAAACACTGTTTCGCCGGGGCCTCGCCTTGCTCATGCAACAGTGGAATCCCGGCATCGCTGTCCTGGATGCCCCCGATATCGCCGCGGCCCTGGCGGGCCTGGGCCAGCGTCCCGCCCTTGTACTGGTGGATGCGGTGCAGGCGGGCCAGCAGCATTTTTCCGGGCTTGCCCGGCTGGTCGCCGAGGTTCCGGGCGCGCCCGTGGTTCTCCTGGCGGCCGAGACCGAATGGAAGGCGGCGATGAAGGCGGTGGAGCTCGGCGCCCGGGGCTACCTGCCGAAATCGGCCAGCGAAGCCGTGCTGCGCCATGCCCTCGGTCTCGTCGCCTCGGGCGAGGTCTATCTCCCGCGGGAGGTTCTCACCCGCTGGACCCAGCGCCGGACGGAGGCGCTCCCAAGCCTCGATGACGGCCGCCCGGCCGACGGGGCCAGCGTCCGGTTGACGCCGCGCCAGAGCGAGGTCCTGGTGCAGCTGACCCTGGGCTTGTCCAACAAGGAGATCGCCCGCTCGCTGGGCCTGCTGGAGAGCACCGTCAAGGTGCATGTGAAGACCATCCTCAAGAAGCTGCCGGCCTCCAATCGGACTCAGGCGGCCATGCTCGCGCTGGAATTGGGGCTCGCACGCCGCCCGGGGAACTGAGGTTCTACCTCCGAAGAGGTATCGCTACTCCCTTTGGCGCATAGACAAGCTGCGACGGCCTGCCGCAGTGTTTCCAACAGGTAATAGGAGTTTCGGGTCAGGAAACGCGGGCGTCCTGGCGTCGAGGCCGATCCGTCGAACACCGCGGCGCCGAAACTCATCCCGCCAGCGGCCCCAGGGCCGCTAGCCTGGCGGGGCAGTGAAACCAAGGGGGGATGGCGATGGCAAAAGACATGCAAACCCGGATCGAGGCCATGTTCGCCCTCGACCGGCTCTGGGCGACGGGTTTCGTCATCGCCCTCTGGATCGTCGTCCTCTTCGTCATGCTGGCGGTCCGCCCGTTCATGCCCCGGAGCATCGAGATCGTCTGCTGGATCGCCGCCTTCGTGCTGGTGCTGTTCAACACGGCCTCGATCACGGCGATGATCCGCCACTACCGCAACGACAAGCAGCACATCTACTCCGTCGATATCCGGCATCTCGACGCCGGGCGTTGAACGGCGGCAAGGGGGTCCCTCATGCTCGCGCGCTATGAACCGCCGAAGCAAAGCATCGAAGGCCAGGTCTTCGATGTCATCTTCCTGCTGGCACTGGTCTTCGGGGCGCTGTTCCTGCCCATCTGGCTGAAGATCGCCGTGCCCTCCCGGGTCGAGAAGCTGCCCGAGGGCGTCACCTATCAGGCGGCAGCGGACGGAACGAAGACCTGGACGGGGCTGACCTGGGAGAAGCTGGGCCAGAACCCGACCATGCAGGCGCAGTGGGAGAAGCTCGGCTACAGCAAGGAATCGGCGGCAGACATCATCACCCAGCCCTTTGACTACACGATCGACACCGTGGGCGTCGTGATCACGGCGGTCGTCATCGTGGGCTATTTCATCTTCATGCTGGTGCTGTCCGAGAAGGAATACAAACAAGTCATCGCCGAGAAATTCGACTGACGCGCCGAGCTTCGAAAGGCCGCGTCACGATCGATCTCGTCAGGGGCGACTTCGCCAAAGGAGAGGGACAATGTGGGGCATTTTAGGCTGGGCCGCCTGGATCGCATCGGCGCTTCTCTTCCTGTGGATGGCCTGGGATTTCTTCAGGGTGAACAATGATTTCGGCGAGGACGTCCTCCTGAGCTCGCGCGAGGGCGTCGACGAACTCTTCGCCGAAACCAACAAGCCGAAGGGGAATTGAGCGATGAGCGAGCAGGTCGCGACAGCTCCGTCCAAGCAGATCAATCTCCTCAAGGTCCTCGGTCCCGTCCATGTCTGGGCGCTGGGCGTCGGCATCGTGCTGGTCGGCGAGTTCATGGGCTGGAACTACGGCGTGGGCAAGGGCGGCGCCTTCGGCGCGCTCATCTCCTGCTGGGTCATCGGCCTGCTCTATACCTGCGTGGCGATGATCGATTCCGAGATCACCTCGACCGTCGCCGCGGCCGGCGGGCAGTATGCCCAGGCCAAGCACACCATCGGCCCGCTGATGGCATTCAATGTCGGGCTCTATCTCGTGCTGGCCTATACCATGCTGGAAGCGGGCGACATCCAGGTCGCCGGCCAGCTGCTCCAGATCGGCGCCGCCGAGCTCGGCCATGACATCCCCTGGGAGCCCTTTACGATCCTCTCCCTCGCCATCCTGGCCTGGCTCAACTACCGCGGCGTGTTCATGACGCTAACGGTGAACTTCGTCATCACCGCCGCCGCCTTCCTCTCCATCATTGTCCTCTTTGTCGGCGTTCAGCCCTGGAATCCCGGCGCTGTCCTTCTGCACAAGGACCTGCTGACCGATCTGCCCTATGGCTGGATCGGCGTGCTCGCTTCGCTGCATTTCGGCATCTGGTACTACCTCGGCATCGAGGGCACCTGCCAGGCGGCCGAGGAAGTGCGCTCGCCGGGCCGCGCGCTCCCGCTCGGCACCATGACCGGCATGATCACCCTGCTGATCGCCGCCGCCCTCACCTGGTACGTCGTCTGCGGCATGCTGCCCTGGGAGTATATCGGCTGGGATGCGGAGCTGGCGCCGCTCTTCGATGCGGCGCGGGTCACCGGCAGCCCGGTTCTGATCGTCATCCTCTTCGTCGGCACGCTGTTCTCGGCCATCGCCTCGGCCAATGGCTGCATCAACGATGCGGCGCGTGCCTGGTTCTCCATGGGCCGCGACCGCTATCTGCCGATCTGGTTCGGCGCCGTGCATCCGCGCTATCGCACGCCCTTCCGCTCGATCCTGTTCCTGATCCCCATCGCCGCCATCTTTGCGATCTACATCCCGCTGGCCCAGATCATCACCTTCTCGATCCTGTCGGGCCTGCTGAACTATACCTTCATGCCTTTCAACATCTGGAAGTTCCGCAAGAAATGGCCGCTGGGTTCGATCCAGCGCGGCTATGAGCATCCCTTCCATCCGCTGCCGGCCGCCGTGCTCCTGCTGCTCTGCATCGCGACCTTCGTGGCGGTCTATCTGGGCTATGGCCGCCAGCTCCTGGCCATGATGGCCTTCTACATCATCGCCTCGCTCTGGTTCGCCTTCTTCCGCTACCGCTATGTCCGGCGCGGCGACCAGTTCACCATGCCCTGGCCGCGGCCCTTGGGATACTGATCGCAAGGCTGGCGATTGTCTTGCCGGCGTCGCGCTTGAGCGGCGCCCGCATTTCTGCATCCTGAAGCGATGCCCATGCGCTGGGACGTCCTCGCCCTCGTCGCCGCGGCCCTGATCGGCCTGATCTGGCTCTATCGCCGGGATCGCGAGCGCGCTCGACGGCTGCGGGGCGGCTTCTTCACCGCCTGCCTCGACCTATTCGATACCTATCGCGTGGTCCAGGACGCGGTCGATTTTCCCGTGCTGACCGGCAAGTATCGCGGCCACGAGGTCCGCCTCGAGCCCATCGTCGATCACCTCACTCTGCGCAAGCTGCCGTCTCTCTGGCTGCGGGTGAGCGTGATCGCGCCCGTGCCCTATCAGGGCATCTTCGATCTTCTGATCCGGCCGCGCGGGACCGAGTTCTATTCGCCCTCGATCGATCTCGGCCATGCCATTCGGCTGCCGCCCGGCTGGCCCGTGGATGCATCGCTGCGCAGCGACGATCCGGCACGGATGCCGCCGCTGGAGATCATGGCGCGCCACCGCTTCCTGTTCGAGGATCTGCGGCTGAAGGAGATGCTGGTGACGCCCAAGGGCGTTCGCCTCGTCTATCAGGTGCAGCAGGCGGAGCGGGCGCAATATCTCGTGATGCGCCAGGTCGAGTTCGCCGACAACACCTTGTCACCACCCCTGGCCCGCCGGCTGCTGGAGGCGGTGCTCGCGATCCACGCCTCCCTGGCCGCCAACCCCACCCCGACGGAGCAGGAGAGCCCGCCGGCGAGGCGGCCGACGAGGCTCTGCTGCGGCGTGGTCAATTGCCAGGTGATCAGCCCGAGCACGATCATGAACATCTGCATGACGAGCCCGCGGTAGCGGAAGCCGCAGAGGGTATGGCCGAAGCCCGGCAGCAGGATGGCCGCCAGCAGCACTAGGCCGGGGTGCACGGGGCGGCGGGCAGCGGGTTCGGCCATGGCGGTGGGCTCTCCTACGCCGTCGGGTCGGGGTTGGCGGCCAGCGAGCTGCGGATGGCGAGCACGGCCT
>DATHQQ010000665.1:0-2193 GCA_035482595.1 Verrucomicrobiia bacterium | reverse complement strand
CGTCGGCCCGGGCGACTGGAAGAAGGCGGTCGACCTCATCGCCGCCGGCAAGAAGATCACCTATGCCGGCGCGGCCTGCCCCTGCCAGTTCGACAAGAACGGCGATGTCGCCGGCACCATCGGCGAATTCGTGATCGAGGAGGGCTCCTACAAGCAGGTCGGGGTCGTCACGCCCTGACCTGGTTCTCGAGGCGGCCCCGTCCCGGGCGGGAGGGGGCCGCCTTTTCACGCGAGGATTTGCCATGCTGCGAGTACTGATCGAGCGGCCCCCGACGGTCGATGAGGATGTGGGCCGCTCCAAGGCCGACTACACCGCCGTCGCTAAGCGCTATCCCGAGATCGCGCGCCGGATGCGGGTCAGCTTCTGCGGCACCGATGAGGAGCGCGAGAAGATGCTGGCCAAGGCCGAGGTCTTCGTCGGCTGGGTCTTCCCCACGTCCCATCTCGCCCGCCGTGCGCCGCATCTGAAATGGATCCAGCTCACCGGCGCCGGGGTCGAGCATCTCAGGCCCTTCGACTGGATGCCGCCCGGGCTCAAGCTCACCAATTGCAGCGGCGTGCATGGCCCCAAGGTGGCGGAGTTCGCCACCATGGCGCTGCTCATGCTGAATTCCCACATGCCCCATCTCGCCACCCAACAGCGGGCCCATCGCTGGTACCGCAGCGCGTCCAGCCTCATCGCAGGCCGGACGGTGGTGGTGGTCGGGCTGGGCGGCATGGGCGCAGCCGCCGCCGGCGCCGCCAAGCGGCTGGGGCTCCGGGTCATCGGCGTCAATCGCTCCGGCCGGCCGAACCGTTCCTGCGAGCGGACCCTGCCTGTGGATCGCCTCCATAGCGTCCTGCCCGAAGCGGATTTCCTGTTCCTCGCCGCCCCGCTCACCTCCGCCAGCCAGGGGCTGATCGGCGGCAAGGAACTGGCGCTGATGAAGCCCGGCGCCGGGCTGATCAATGTCGGCCGCGGTGGGCTGGTGGACGAGCCCGCGCTGGCCCGCGCCCTGAAGAAGGGTCGGCTCGCCGGGGCCATCCTCGACGTCTTCGCCACCGAACCCTTGCCGAAGTCCTCCCCGCTCTGGGACACGCCCAATCTCATGGTCGTACCCCATGTCTCCTCCGACGACGAGCAGGCCTATATGCCGCGGAACTACGACCTCTTCTTCCGCAACGCCCGGCGGTTCCTCGCCGGCCGGCGGCTGATGAACCTGATTGATCCGACGCGGGAGTACTAGGTCGCCCTACCTCCGGCCTTTGCCAGAAATTTGCCACGCAGGCCGAAAGCGGCTCACCTGGGCTGATTTCTCGCCTGCACGCCGGAGTTGCAAGCGCTGCGCGGGTCTCGCGGCAATAAATCCTTAAAACTGCGGGCGTAGTTCTGGGCAGCGCGAAAACGCGCCGCCACACAGAACATCCGGGAGGTCAGAGCATGTTGGAAACGCTCAAGGACGCCATCACCGACCCAAGCTCGGATTCCATCGAATGGGTCCATACGGCGGCGGAAATCGTCGAGGGCGTGGAGGTCGTCATGGCGGTGGTGAAGGGCGCCGGGGCGACAGCGGCGACCCAAGGGCTGGTCGATCTCTTCGAGGGAATCGAAGGCGCGGGCGGTGGATTTGTCTGGCCAGTAACCACCGGCGTCGCCGCCATCGTGGCGGAGTTTGCCGCCATCGGCATGGGCTACAAGGAAGCGGCGGATGAAATCAAGGAGCAGAGATCGGCCGTCGGTTTCTCCGAAGGCGTCATCATGGGGGCGATGAAAGAGCAGCCGGCCTTCGTCAAGTCGAACTTCGTCGAATGGTCGCCCGAGCCCAATGCTTTCTTCGAGGCCGGCGGCAAGATCGCCCAGACCTATTACAACGCCGGGCTCGTCCTCGGCTTCGACTATGGCCACGCCCTCACCGCCGAACAAACCGGCGCCCTCTTCCGCGACCTCGCCCGACAGGGTGGCACCATCGCCGATCTCGATGCGAATTCCAGCGAGCACGACTGGCGGAATTTCTATATCGACGCCGGTGCCCGCTTCCATGGGTTGCATATCAACTAAGAACCCCAGGAGGTTCGACGTCATGGTGGATATCACCGTCACCCGGCAGGAAGCCGTCGCGCGGGCCGTTTCTCTGGTGGACCAGGGTGAATACATCCTCGGAACCGGCAATTATCGGCACTCACAGGACGCTGATGGCAATGCCGTCGATCTGC
>DATHQQ010000664.1:0-5679 GCA_035482595.1 Verrucomicrobiia bacterium | reverse complement strand
GAGGATCGCCTGATTGCCCGCGGTGATGACATAGGAGAGCGGCAAAGAGCGCTCGTTCTGGGTCAGGTTGAGGCCCAGATTGCCGCTCTGGGCCACGATGGCCACGCCGCGCTCCGTGCGCTTGCCCCCGAAGCCCGAGGCAAACATCGCCACTCCCTCGACATAGTTCAGCAGGCCGTAGCAATTGGGCCCCACGGCCGCCAGATCGCCCGCCGCGGCCACCAGCTGCTTCTGGAGCAGGGTGCCCTCGCCGCCCACCTCGGCGAAGCCGGCGGCATAGCAGACGGCCCCGCCCGCCCCCATGGCGGAAAGCTGGCGCACCATCTCGACCGTCAGTTCGGCCGGCACGGCGATGAAGGTGGCGTCGGGCGGAGCCGGCAGTTCGGCGAGCGTCTTGTAGCAGTGCCGGCCGCCGATCTCGGGATAGGTGGGATTGACCGGCCAGATCTCCCCGGTGAATCCGGCATCGACGCAATAGCCGATGGTCGCCGCCAGCTTCTGCCCGCCGATGAAGGCGACATGGCGCGGCGACAACAGGCGCCGCAGATTGGCGAGCTTCGCGCTCCGTCCCATCGTCACTTCTCCTCGAAGCGCAACCGCCCGACATCGGGGCGCGGGAATTTGTCCGATTCCGCCCTGCCCTGGCAAGCCGATCTTGCGCTCGGTTGACAGCTTGGCCTGGCCTGCGGAGGATGCATTTTCCTCAGGAGTCCTCCCCTTGCGCTCGGATCTCATCATCCGCCATGCCCAGGTGATCGACGGCAGCGGCAGCCCGCGCTTTCGGGCCGACGTCGCCGTCGAGGGCGACCGCATCCGGGCCATCGGCGATCTCGGCGCCGCCGAGGCCGAGGTCACCCTCGACGGCACGGGCTGCATCCTCGCCCCCGGCCTGATCGATGTGCACACCCATGACGACCGGGCCCTGATCGACGACCGTCAGCACCGCTGCAAGACCAGCCAGGGCGTCACTACCGTGGTGACCGGCAATTGCGGCTTCAGTTTGGCCCCGCTGCGACCGCGTGGGAGCTTGCCCAAGGAATTTCGCCTCCTGGGCGAGGCGGCCGACTACCGCTATGGCGCGCTGGAGGACTACATGGCGGCCCTCGACCGGGCGCCGGCCGCCGTGAATGCCGCTCTCCTCGTGGGCCATGCCACCCTTCGCGCCGGGGTGATGGACGAGTTCGACCGGCCGGCCAGCGATGGCGAGATTGCTTCCATGCGCGGCATGCTGGCGGACTCTCTCGCCGCCGGCGCCTTCGGGTTCTCCACCGGTCTGGAATACGCCCCGGCCAAGGCGGCGCCGACGGCGGAGATCATCGGTGTGGCCGAGGCGCTGGCGGGTACGGGCGCGGTCTACACGACACATACCCGCGACTACAGCGACGATATCGACGCGGCCATGGAGGAAGCCTTCCTCATCGGGCGCGAAGCCGGGGCGCGGGTCATCCTCTCCCACCACCAGGGCGACGGGCCGCGCAACTACGGCCATAGCCAGCGGACTCTGGCCCGCTACGACCGGGCGCGGGAGAACCAGCCGGCCGGCATGGATGTCTATCCCTACAACGCCGCCTCGACCGTGATCGACTATGGCTTCGTGCGCGATGCCGAGCGGGTGCTGATCGCCTACTCGGAACCCCATCCCGACGCCGGCGGGCGCGACCTCGACCAGATCGCCGCGGAATGGGGCGTCGATCAGGAGGAAGCCTGCCGCCGTCTCTCGCCGGGGGCCGCGATCTATTTCTGCCAGGACGAGGGCGATGTGCGCCGCATCCTGGCCCATCCCCACAGCATGATCGGCTCCGACGGCATTCCCGGCGGCCGCTCCACCCATCCGCGGCTCTGGGGCAGCTTTCCGCGCGTCCTCGGCCATTACGCCCGGGATCTGGGAATCCTCAGCCTCGAGGAAGCCATTCGCAAGATGACCGGCCTGCCCGCCGAGCAGTTCGGCCTCGCCGGCCGCGGCCGCATCGCCCCCGGCATGGCCGCCGATCTCGTGCTCTTCGATCCGGTGACCGTCAGGGATCGCGCGAGCTTCGAGCATCCCACCAGGCCCAGCGAGGGCATCCGCGCCACCATCGTGAACGGCATCGTGGTCTGCCGCGACGGCATGCCGACCGGGGCGCTCAGCGGCCGCGCCCTTCGCCGTTCCGCCTTGGGCCGTTCCACCCTGGGCCGTTCCACCCTGGGCCGCTCCGCCCAGGCCTGAGAGGAGCCATGCAAGAACCGGTCCGGATCGAGAAGCACGATGCCTTGTGGGAGATCACCCTCGACCGCCCCAAGGCCAACGCCATCGACACGGCCACGAGCCTGGCGCTGGCTTCCGCCTTCATCGCCTTCCGCGACGCGCCGTCGGCCAGGGTCGCCATACTGACGGGGGCCGGCCGCTTCTTTTCCGCCGGCTGGGATCTGAAGGATGCGGCCGAGAGCGAGACTGCCGATGACTACGGGCCGGGCGGCTTCGCGGGCCTGACCGAGCTCTTCGATCTGGAGAAGCCCGTCATCGCCGCCATCAATGGGCTCACCGTCGGCGGCGGCTTCGAGATGGCGCTGGCTTGCGATCTCCTCATCGCCGCCGAGGGCGTCGAGTTCTTCCTGCCCGAGGCCGGCATCGGCGTGATCCCCGATGCCGGCGGCATCTTACGCTTGCCACGCCGGCTGCCCCGTGCGATTGCGATGGAAATGATGCTGACGGGAAAACGCCTGACCGCTGCCAACGCGCGCCACTATGGCCTTCTCAACGAGGTAGTGGCGCCGGCCGAGCTGATGCCCGCCGCCCGGCGCCTCGCCGAGCGCGTCCTGGCGGCGGCCCCCCTGGCCGCTGCGGCCATCAAGGCGAGCGTGGCTGCGACCGAGGCGCTGACGGTCGAGGCGGGATTCGCGCTCCTGCGCCGTGGCGGCGTGCCGGCCTATCAGCGCCTGCGCCAGTCGGATGACTATTTCGAAGGCGCGCGGGCCTTCGCCGAGAAGCGCAAGCCCGTCTGGCGCGGCCGCTGATGCCGAAGATCAAGGACATCGCGGCCGTCCTCAAGGCCGATCTCACCGGCGACGGGGAGATCACCGTCGATGGCATCAGTCACCCCGCCGCCGCCGGCCCGACGGATCTTGCGCTGGCGCTGGAGGAGTCCGCCCTCTCGGCCTTGGGCGACAGCGCGGCACCCGCGGCCATCGTCGCGCGCGGCGCCGAAACGCCGGCCAGGCTTCGCGCCGTGATTGCCGTCGATTTCCCCCGCTATGCCATGGCGACCTTGACCCGCCTCTTCGCCAACGCGCCCCATGCGGCGACGGGAACGCATCCGACCGCGGTGGTGGACCCTTCCGCCGTGATCGAGGATTCCGTCTCCATCGGCCCCTTCGTCTGCATCGGTCCGGCTGCCCGCATCGGCCGGGGCACGGTCATCCTTCCCCATGTCACCATCGGCGCTCATACCCGGGTCGGCGCCGAATGCCTGCTCCACCCCGGCGTCAGGATCGGCGAGCGGGTCGAAATCGGCGACCGGGTAATTCTGCATCACAATTGCAGCATCGGGGCCGACGGCTTCAGCTTCGCCATTCCCGAGCCGGGATCGCCGCCGCCCCCCGATGGGCCCCGCATCTCCCGCATCGCCTCGCTGGGGACCGTGGTCCTCGGCCCCGATGTCGAGGTCGGCGCCAATAGCTGCATCGACCGCGGCACCATCGAGGCAACGGTCGTCGGCGCCGGCACCAAGATCGACAATCTGGTCATGATCGCCCACAACAATCAGATCGGCGAGGGCTGCCTCATCGCCGGCCGCGTCGGTGTCTCCGGCAGCTGTCGGATCGGTAACCGGGTGATCCTGGCCGGCGGCGTCGGCATCGCCGACCATGTCACCATCGGCGACGATGCGGTGGTGTTGGCCGGCGCCCAGGTGGGCAGCAGCCGGATCGCACCCGGGGCCGTGGTGATCGGCATGCCGGCCATGGCGAAGGACAAGTTCTTCGAGCAGGTCCGCTATATGTTCCGGCTGAAGCGGCTCTTCGCCGATGTCGCGGAGATCAAGAGCCGCCTCGCCCTTCCCAAGCCGGAGCCCGCCAAAACCGGCGACGAATCCTAAATTCCTTCTGAGAAAGCCCAATTTTCAGCCTTGGCCAGGGGAAATGGGCCTATTGCCCCTGGCGCGGGCTGCGCGCTGATCCTATTTTGAGGCAGAGCGTGGCCGATCGATTGCAGGTGACGGGCGTTGCGTGGGCGGCAGGTGCTAAATGGGCTGACGGGCCGCTGGTCGCGGCGTCGGTTCCTGCGCGCCGGCATGGCATTGGGCGCGGTTTCCTCCCTGTTTCCCGGACAGTTTCTGACCCGCCCGGCCGCGGCGCAGGATATGCGCTATTTTCGCATTGGCACCGGCGAGAGCGGCGGCTCGCTCTTCATCCTGGGGGGCGTGATCGCAGGCGTGGTCAGCAACCCGCCCGGCAGCCGCAGCTGTGATGACGGCGGCAGCTGTGGCGTCCCGGGCCTGATCGCCGTCGCCCAGGCCACGGCGGGGTCGGTCGAGAACGTCGGCGCCATCGGCGCGGGCACGCTCGATTCAGGCTTGAGTCAGGCGGATGTCGCCTTCTGGGCCTTCAACGGCAAGAACGTCTTCGCCAAGCCGGGCGCCATCTCCAGCCTGAGAGCCATCGCCAATCTCTATCAGGAGAGCCTGCACGTCATCGTGCATCCGGACGGCAAGATCAAGTCGATCGCCGATCTCCGGGGCAAACGCGTCGGCTTCGGGCCCAAGGATGCCGGCAATATGTTGACCGCGGGGCTGGTGCTGAAGGGCCTCGGCCTCAGCGAGAAGCGCCTGAAGCCCGACTATTCCGATCTCGGCATCGCCATCAGCCAGTTCGAAGCCGGCGAGCTCGATGCGCTGATGATCGTCGATGCGGTCCCCCTGCCCGCCATCGTCGATCTGGCCAAGCGCCGGCCCATCGCCCTCCTCCCCGTCGAGGGCGACAAGATCGCCACCTTGCGCCGCGACTATGATTTCCTCAGCGTCGACGTGATCCCGGGCGACAGCTATGAAGGAGTTTCGACCACCTCGACCCTGGGCCTGGGGGTGCTCTGGCTGGTTGCCGACAGCCAGGACGAGACGTTGATCTACGACCTGACCAAATCCCTTTGGAACAAGGCCAACCGCAAGCTGCTCGACGAATCCGGCGCGCTCGGCCGCCAGGTCAAGCCGGACGCCGCGCTGTTGGCGATCCCGATCCCGCTGCATCCAGGCGCGCAACGCTATTACGCCGAGATCGAGCAGCCCGGCGCCCCCGTGCCGCAGTAGCCCGATCTTGCTATTTAGAAGCTTAGAGCCCTAGGGCCGATCCGCGTAATACCGGCTCGCCGCATCGATTTCTTCCGGCGTCAATCCGCGGGCGATATTGCGCATCTGCTGGCCAATATCATTGTGCCGGGTGCCGGCGGCGAAAGCCGCGAGCTGGGCATGCAGATAGACCGCCGGCTGCCCCCCGAGCCACCCCGCGCCCGGCTTGCTGCCGAGGGTGCCGTGACAAGCACCACAGGGTGCTATGCGCCGCCCGCGCTTCTTCCCGCCCGATGCACTGCCTGCGCTCACCTTCTCGCCTGGGGAAAGTCGATGCGCGGCGGCGTCATATAATTGGGCGGCGGGCGGCGCAACAGCAACACCAGAAACGGGGCCAGCGCCAGCACCCAAGCGACGATCC
>DATHQQ010000663.1:0-5795 GCA_035482595.1 Verrucomicrobiia bacterium | reverse complement strand
CTGACCCATCGCGACGGCCACGAGCATCCCTCGGCGCTGGAGCCGGGCCGCTTCTACGACATTAGCCTGAAGATGAACGACATCGCGCGACGCATCCCCAGGGGCAATCGCCTGCGGCTGGCGCTGGCGACGGCCCATTGGCCCATCGTCTGGCCGGCGCCGGAGGATGCGACCCTGTCGATCTCGTCGCAGGGAAGTCGATTGATCCTGCCGCAGCGTCCGCCACGGCAAGCAGATGCCGACCTCACGCCCTTCGAACCCGCGATTGCGCCGCCGCCCATCGCCTATCGCGAGACGCGCCCGGGCCGCGGCTGGCGCGTGGTCACCGACGATATCGGTGCCGGCCTACGTCGCGTGGAGATGGGCAAGGATTACGGCGCCGGGGAGATCCTCGATATCGGCGTCGAGGACGACGCCGTCATGGTCGAGATCTACGAGATCAGCCCCGACGATCCTCTCTCGGCGCGCGCCCGTATCGAGGCCTCGGCGGGTTTTGCCAGCGCCGGGCATCGCTGCCGTATCGAGACGGTGACCGAACTCTCCGCCACCAAGGAGAGCTTCGAACTGCACAGCCGGATCGAGGCCTTCGAGGCGGATAAGCCGGTCTTCGCCCGGAGCTTCCGCAAATCGATTCCGCGGGATTTCATGTGATGACGGCCGAGACCGCGATCCGTCCGACCGACGCGCGCACCGCGCGCAATCCGCGCTACGACCTTCTGTTCGAGCCGCTGCGCATCGGCCCGGTCACCGCGCCCAACCGCTTCTACCAGGTGCCCCATTGTACCGGCATGGGCATCGATTTTCCCGGCAGCCTCAGGCGCCTCCGGGAGATCAAGGCCGAGGGCGGCTGGGGCGTGGTCAATACCGAATACTGCTCCATCCACCCGAGCTCCGACGACGGTCCCTATCGCATGGCGAGCCTCTGGGACGAGCGGGACATGGGCCTGCTCGCCGGCGTCGCCGAGGGGATCCACGAACATGGTGCGCTGGCCGGTGTCGAGCTCTGGCATGGCGGGATCAAGACGCCCAATCGCGCCAGCCGCGAAGCCAGCCTCTCGCCCTCGGGCGGGCCCAACCACTATCTCTATCCGCAGCAAACCAGGGCCATGGACAAGGCCGATATCCGCGCCTTCCTGCGCTGGCAGGCAAATGCGGCGCGGCGCGCCCGGCAGGCGGGTTTCGACATCGTCTATTGCTATGCCGGGCATGGCTATCTGCCCTTCCAGTTCATCTCCCCGCGCTGGAACCGGCGCAGCGACGAATATGGCGGCGCCATCGCCAACCGCACCCGGCTGCTGCGCGAGATGATCGAGGTGACCAGGGAGGCCGTCGGCGACAGATGCGCGGTCGCTGTCCGCCTCGCCATGGATGAGCTGCTGGGGGAGGAGGGAGTGACCTTCGAGCGCGAGGGCCGCGAGGTCGTCTCGCTCCTGGCCGAGCTTCCCGATCTCTGGGACGTCAACATCTCCTATGTCGAGAACGATTCCATGAGCGCCCGCTTCTCCGAGGAGGGATTCCAGGAGCGCTATGTGGCGGAGGTGAAGAAGCTGACCAGCAAGCCCGTGGTCGGCGTCGGGCGCTTCACCTCGCCGGACATGATGGTCTCCCAGATCCGCCGCGGAATCCTCGATCTTATCGGCGCGGCACGGCCCTCCATCGCCGACCCCTGGCTGCCGCGCAAGATCGCCGAGGGCCGCGAGGACGAGATCCGCGAATGCATCGGCTGCAACATCTGCCGCGCCCATAACAACATGGGGGTGCCGATCCGCTGCACCCAGAATCCCACCATGGGGGAAGAGTATCGCCGCGGTTGGCATCCCGAGCGCGTGCCGGCGGCCAAGGGCCATGCGGAGGATTCCGTGCTGGTGGTCGGCGGCGGGCCGGCCGGGCTGGAATGCGCCATGACCCTGGGCAAACGCGGTTATCGGGTGATGCTGGCCGAAGCGCGCCGGGAGCTGGGCGGGCGCGTGACGCTGGAGAGCCGCCTGCCGGGACTCTCGAGCTGGGGCCGGGTGCGCGACTATCGCATCGGACAGATCGGCCGGCTTTCCAATGTGGAGGTATTTCTCGAGAGCCGGCTTTCCGCCGCCGATATCGCGGGCATGGATTGCCGCCATGTGATCCTGGCGACGGGGGCTTCCTGGCGCCGGGACGGCACCGGTTATGCCAATCCGAAACCTGTCCTCGACCCCGCCGCGCCCCAGGTCTTCACCCCCGACGATGTGCTGGCCGGCCGCCTGCCGGAGGGTCGCGTGGTGATCTACGATGACGACCAGTACTACATGGCGGGCGCGATCGCGGAGAAGCTGGTGCAGGCGGGGCGGCAGGTAACCTTCGTCACGCCGGGACTCGAAGTGTCGAGCTGGACCGTCATGACCGATGAGCAGTTCCGGGTCCAGACCAGGCTGATGGCGGCAGGGGTCGCGATCCATCTTGCCCGGCGCCTCGCGAGCTGGGACGGCGCGACGGCGCGCATCGCCAGCATCTATGACGGCGCCGCCGTCGATATCGCCGGCGACAGTTTGCTCCTGGTCGCGGCCCGCGATCCGGTCGACGCGCTGGCGCGGGAGCTGGCGGCGATGCGCGAGGGCGGGAAGCTCGATCATCTCGAGACTCTGCGGGCTATCGGCGATGCCTTCGTGCCCGGCGCCATCTATGCCGCGGTCTATGCCGGCCATCGCGCGGCGCGGGAATTCGGCGAATCCATCGACCCCGATGAAGTGGGCTACATCCGCGAGCTCGTGAGTCTGGGTAACAAGAGGGAGGAGCGGCGATGAACGATGCCGTAGCACGGCCGCGCCGGCGCGAGCGCAGCGTCCGGACCACGGGTCTTCGCCAGCTTCCCTTCTCCCGCATCCGCAATCCCTATAAGCCGGTCGAGATCCTGAGCGCCGATCATCTCGAAGCGATCCACCGCGCCTCGACCCGTCTCCTCGCCGAGGTGGGGGTCGAGGTCATGCATGAGGAGAGCCGGCAGATTCTTCGCCGGGCCGGTGCGGAAGTGGACGAGGCGACCCAGCGGGTGCGCTGCGACCCCGCGATGGTCGAGGCGGAGATCGCCAAGGCGCCGTCCTCCTTCACCATCGAGACCCGCGACCCGGCCAAGAGCATCGTCATCGGCGGCGACCAGCTCGTCTTCAGCTCCGTCGGCGGCCCGGCCTTCGCCAATGATCTGGATCGCGGGCGGCGGGCGGGCAATTCGGCCGATATGCGCGACTACATCAAACTGGTGCAATCCCTGAACGTCATTCATCAGGAGGGCGGCGGCCCCATCGAGCCGACGGATCTGCCGGCCGAGAGCCGTCATCTCGATTTCTACGAGGCGGCCCTGACGCTCACCGACAAATCCTGGGAATGCTGGGCGCTGGGCGGCTACCGCGTGCGCGATGCTATCGAGATGATCAGCATCGCCCATGGGATTCCGCGCGACCGGATGGACCGGCAGATCACGGCCATCACCGTCATCAACTCCAATTCGCCGCTGCGTCTGGACAATGCCATGGGGGAGGGGCTGGTGGAGCTGGCGCGCTCGGGCCAGGCCTCCATCCTGACGCCCTTCACGCTGGCCGGCGCCATGAGCCCGGTGACCTTGGCGGGCTCCATCGCCCAGCAGAATGCCGAGGCGCTGTTCATGGTGACCTTGGCGCAGCTCGCCCGGCCCGGCGCGGCCGTCGTCTATGGCGGCTTCACCTCCAATGTGGATATGCGCAGCGGCGCACCCGCCTTCGGCACGCCGGAATATGCCAAATCCGCCATGGCGAGCGGCCAGCTCGCGCGGCGCTATCACCTACCGTTTCGATCCAGCAATGTGACCTCGTCGAACTGCGTCGATGTGCAGGCGGCCTATGAATCCCAGATGTCCCTCTGGGGCACGATCATGGGCGGAGTCAATCTTCTGCTGCATTGCGCCGGCTGGCTCGAAGGCGGGCTCACGGCCTCCTTCGAGAAATTGATCGTCGATGCCGAGATGCTGCAGATGATGCGCGAATTCCTGCAGCCCTTCGACATGGCCGATCTGGACAAGGCGATGACCGCCGTCGCCGAGGTCGGGCCGGGCGGGCATTTCTTCGGCGTCGGCCATACGCTGGAGCGTTTCGAGGCCGCCTTCTACTCGCCGCTGCTGTCGGATTGGCGCAATTTCGAGACCTGGCAGGAAACGGGTGCGGTGGACGGCACGCACCGTGCCAATGGGATCTGGAAGGAGCTGCTGCGCAGCTACGAGGAGCCGGCGATGGATTCTGCGGTGCGCGATGAGCTCAGCGCCTATGTCGCGCGGCGGAAGCGGGAGATCGTCTCGGGCAAGCTCTGAGTCTGTCGAGAGCCTGGAGGGATCGGGGCCGCCGTCGGGGGGAAGGATTCCGGCGGCGGCCCTGGGTCGGCGTCGATGGAGGCCGGCCCGAATCGGATAGATCAGCTTTGCTCGGGTTTTACCCCGCTTGCCGTGGGAACGAGCGCCGAAGCGTCACGCTCCTTGCCGGTCCGGCGCGGGCGCTCTTCTTCATCGGCCAGCCGCGGCGCCAGGAAATTGCCACGCGGGGCCAGATACGCGACTTCCGGCAGTCCACCATAGAGCGCGATCGGGTACATCGGATCCTCCTCGAGGCGTTCGTTTGCCTCGGCGCAGCAAAGCGTTGGTTGGCTTGCTGTCCTTGAATCTGGGCGAAGTCGGTACCGAAACAACGCAGAAATTCTTCCCACAAACGATAGCGTTCCTTTGTCTCCAAGCCGCTACCTCGGGCTGCTTGTCACAGGAACACCACAACCGCCGGGCCAAGCTTCGGGAAACGTGAAGGACCTGTCGCGCGTTCAGTAGCAAATCTGGCGAGGAAAAATCTGGGGATGCTTCCAACCATGGTCGCAACAGGCCGAGATGGCATTCAGGACCGCTAGGCAGCGTGCGGAATTTCCGTCGGAGGCGTCGCCTCATCCGCTGATGGAGGTGGCGGCCAAGGCTGCGCGGTCGTTGGGCGAGCTGGACGGCGACCTGCGCGCGGGAGGATTCGGCCGGAACTGCCGCGGCTTGGCGCGCGAACTCTATGCGTCGTTCACGGCGACCGTCCTGGCGACTCGCGGGACGGACGCGGAGGCCATGGCCTGGGCCCTCGGGCGCGCTCTGGCCATCGATTTGGACAGGGCCGGTGCTCGGCGCGCCGCTCTGGCGCTCCTCTTCGGCCTCATCGAATTCGGGACGAGCCATGCCGATCCACAAATTCTGGCCCGGCTGCGGGAGACCCAGGAGGCCATCGATCAGAAGACGGGCTGGCGCCGCCGTGCCGCGGCGAGAGCCAATAAGGAAACGGATGTTCCGCCTGTCGGCGCCGCCCCTGTGTCATCGAGTCCACCGCCAAGCCAGCCGGATCTCGCTTCTCCGCCGCCGGAGCCGCCGGCGGTCGAACCGAATCGCGGCGAAGGCCAGGTTGAGCCACGGCCGTCGCAAGCGGCCGAAGCGGCCGCAACGACAGAGGCTGCAAGAGCGGCCGAAGCAGCGGAACTGGCAAGAGCTGCTGAATTGGCGAGAGAGGCTGAAGCCGCCAGGGCTGAGGCGGCTGAACTCGCTAGAGCCGCGGAAGTAGCCAGGGCGGCAGAGCTGGCCAGGGCGGCAGAGCTGGCCAGGGCGGCAGAACTGGCCAGAAAGGCGGAATTGGCCAGGGAGGCTGAACTTGCCAGAGAGGCGGAACTGGCCAGAGAGGCGGAACTGGCCAGGGCGGCAGAACTGGCCAGAGAGGTGGAACTGGCCAGGGAGGCTGAGCTGGCCAGGGCGGCAGAACTAGCCAGAGAGGCGGAACTGGCCAGAG